>JBHARQ010000001.1:0-8647 GCA_041831015.1 Simonsiella sp.
ATCGCGTAGTACGTAGGGTGGATGTAAACCCACCTTTTTCAATATAATCAATAGAATGGTGGGTTTATACCCATCCTACGAAGAACGCACCGTTCCGTGCCACGAGCCTAAAGCGTGGGTGCGGCGGCAAGACGCCGCGTTCTGGCAAATATTCAGCCAACCTTTCAAAAAAATGTCGTATGCCAAAAGGCAGCCTGAAATATTAGTAAAATCAGGGCGGATATAAAATCCGCCCCTACGTTTAAGAATGCAAGTTTTGCAAAGGTGTTAGCTTGATGATTTATTCATCATCGCCATCATCACTTTCCACGCCTGATTTATTGCGGCGCGTAAAGTTGATGCCTAGTTGCTTTAATTTGCGATATAAATGGGTGCGCTCCAAACCCACTTTTTGCGCCACGCGACTCATATTTTGCCCTTCACGATGAATATGATATTCAAAATAACGGCGTTCTAATTCTTCGCGCAATTCACGCAATGGCAGGTTGAAGTCAAAACCATTGACCATTTCGGTATCGCTTTTTTGGATAAATTGGTTCAACATTTTGCTGACGGCAGCTTGTCCAATTTCATGACCATCTGCATTCATCACCAAATTTTTAACCACATTACGCAACTGTTCTAAATTACCAGGCCAATCGTATTGGCGCATTTGGTCAATGGCATCGCTGGTAAAGCGGATGGGCGTGGTTTTTTGCGCTTCTGCCAATTCGCTCGCAATTTGATTAACCAAAAATGAAATATCTTCCGTTTGCTGACGCAAGGCTGGAATATTCACCACCACCGATGATAAGACATTGACCAATCGCGCATCTTGGCTGGGATTGGCTAATAATTCAGACAAAGGCTGGCTGCAAGTGCAGACAATGCGTGTGTTGTAACGTTCTGCTTTGGTCAGCAAAAAGGCGATGCTTTGTTGCGTGCTTTTGCTGTATTGCGAAATGTCGCCCAAGTACAAAACGCCGCCTGCGGATTTTTGCAGAATTTCTAATGGGGAATCAATAATATGTTCTGCGCGAGCAGGTTCTGTCCATGGCGTGCCTGATTTATGAAAATGACGTGCAATCATTTCAAATGGCGAACCTGATTCGCCCAATAATAAAATCGGGCTTTGTTGTTGGGCGGCGCGTTCTAATTGTTTGCCCAATTCTTTAATCACATTGCTGTTGCCCAATTTTTCTAGGGACAGGGCAGAATTGGATTGGTTTTCGCCATATTTTAAAGCGCGTTCTACCGCGTTTAATAATTTTTGCAAGGGAATGGGTTTTTCCAAAAAGTCCAATGCGCCAATTTTGGTGGCTTCTACGGCAGTATCAATGCTGCCGTGTCCACTCATCATGACAACGGGCATGGTTAATTGCCCATTTTTCGCCCATTCTTTGAGAAGCGTAATGCCATCACTATCTGGCATCCAGATGTCCAGCAAAACCATGGCAGGACGAACTTGGTTACGCAATTGACGAGCAGCTTCGGCATTTTCAGCCAGCGCGACGGTATAGCCTTCGTCTTCCAGCGTTTCTTGCAGGACTTCGCGAATGCCAATTTCGTCATCTACAATGAGAATATCTGTACTACGCATGATGGTTATTTGCTTCCGTGTTGAATTCTAGGGTTACACTGGCGCCGCTTGGTTCGCTGTTGGCAATGTAAATGCTGCCGTTGTGGTCTTCCATGATTTTTTTGACCACGGGCAATCCCAAACCTGTGCCTGTGGGTTTATCGGTCATGTAAGGTTCAAACGCATTTTGCAGCATGTGTTTGCTGAAACTTTTGCCATTGTTTTGTACGGTCAATGTGATGGTATTGCCCGTTTGCTGGGTGCGAATGTGAACGTGTGGTTCGCTATCGCTGGCGGCGGCTTCGGCGGCGTTTTTGAATAAGTTGTGCAGCACTTGGCGTAATGCCGTACTGTCTGCTTTTAGCAACAATGGCATCTTACTCAATTCTGACGTAAACGCGCAAGTATGGTTTTCATATAATAACAAAACTTCTTCAGTTAGCTCATTTAGGTTAAGTTCTGTCATTTTAAGTGAAGGCGCACGGGCATAATTGCGGAAGGCCTCCACCATTTCTTTTAATGCGGCAACTTGTTTGATGATGGTATCCGTTGATTTTACTAGGATTTGTTCATCGGTTTCATTTAATTTGCCTTGTAATTTCCACGCCAAACGTTCTGCCGAAAGCTGAATTGGCGTGAGCGGATTGCGAATTTCATGCGCCAAACGCTTGGCAACTTCGCCCCAAGCGGCTTCTTTTTGCGCCATAACCAGTGTTGTAATGTTGTCAAAAACCAACACTACGCCCTTACCATTCTCTTCAGGCAGGCGCACGGCTTTACCTAATAAGATGCGCGTTTCGTCTCTGCCTGCGTAAGCCACTTCTACGGCTTTGTCCATGTGTTCGCTGGCGAGCAGGGACAGTAAGCCGTCTGCCAAAATGGCGTGTTGTGGCGAATAGCCTGCCCAATGATGGGGGCTTTTGCCGATTAATTCTTTCAACGGCACGTCCAAAATATCGGCGGCGCGTTTGTTAAATGTTTTCAGGCAGCCTGATTGGTCTAGCGTAATCACGCCCGAGCTTAAACTTTCCAATACACGCTCTAAATAATGGCGCGATGCTTCCAATTCGGTGCGATGGGTTTCATCGGCGGTTTTGGCGATGGCGAGTTGTTCCGTCATGTGATTAAACAATTCGGTCAAACGCCCCAATTCATCACGGCGTGATACGGCAAGTTTTTGATTAAAATCGCCTTGTGCCACCGCTTTTGCGCCATTTGCCAATAATAAAATCGGCTCAACAAAGCGTTGCGCGAAATACAATGCCATAACCAATGCCAATGAAATCGCCAATAAAGCTGCTAATATCAAGGTAATGATAAAAAAAGTCTGCAAACCTTTTTGTGCAAACACCAATTCAGCATATTTGGAACGCGCCGATTCAATTAATTCTGCATCTTTTGCCACTTTTTCGGGGAGCGGCTGCCTGAAAAATAGTGCGTATTGTTCGCCTGTTTCAGAAGGGATTAGTTGCCAACCTGTTGCATATAAAACGCTATTTAAATTTTCCGCGCTTTTGATTGAGCCTGTGCTGCCTAATTCAGTCAGCATTTGATGGTCTAATTCGGGCATGGCTAATTGGTAAGGGTTGCGCTCGCTCAAAGGGCGCATTGCTTTCATATCCCATAAAGCCAAATGATTGAAACTTTGACCTTTTTTGCTATTGAAAGCCAGTTGTACATCGCTGTGTTGTGCCAGTAAAACCATCATGTCGGCGCGAATTTGTTCTGCATCGGTGCTGCTGCGTTGTACCGCCAAATCCACCGCCGATTTGCTTAACGATAAACTGCGTTCCAAAGCCTCTTTTGTGTCATCGCCAAACCACGTTTTGATGTTGTGCGAGATGAATTGTACCGACACCAGCAATAAAAACAGCGCAGGCACAACGGTAACCAACGTAAACATCAATGACAAACGCCGTGCAATTTGTGAACCAAACACGCGATTATTTTTACTGCGAATAATCAATAAAATATAGCGCAAAATCACGCCAAACATTGCCAAAATCAAAATGGCACAAATGCCCGAAATCGTCCAAAAATAGCCCGATACCGCGCTGTTGCTGTCAGTAGAAATGGTTAATAAATACAATGCGATACAAGAAATTGTACCCGCAATTAAAAGAAAACGCTGCATAGAAAAACTTTCATCTTTTTCAGGCTGCCTGAAAAATCAAATATGCCGTCATGCTCATTCAGACGAGAATCCCATTAAAATGAATATTATTTTGTTTTTAAATCAGTTTATTTCATTTAATTCGTCAATGGATTCCCACTTACAAGAGAATAACGATGTGTTTATTTTGTGGTTTACCGAAATTAATCGTGAATATTTAATGGTTTCCAGCCTGAATCCAAATCCCAGTTACGCGAATTTAACGCATTAATTTGAAATGGTTTAGGCAATTTTGATGTGCTTAAACTCAAACGGACGGATGCGGCAACATCTTTACTTTTCACTTCATTTAATGTGCCTGTGTTTAATACATGCCAATTTGCAATCGCGCCGATGCCTTTGAGTGCAGTTTCCAAGCTATTGTATTCAGTAGAAAATGTACCGACACTAATCCGATATCGTCCCGTAATGGGATGATAGGATAAACGGTAATTCACAGCATCATTGCTACCCACCCAACTGGATAATTTATCACGATATGAGGCAATGGTTGGTTTATTCAGTTGATATGTCAGGGTAAAATCTAAAGCCACGCCTTGTTGTAATGCATTGCGTAATTGTTCGGGTAATTCAGTTTGAAAACGGGTGCTGATGGCAAGTTGTCCATTGGGCAATACTTTCGCTTCACGGCGTAGGGGCGAAATGCTGTCAGCAGTAGCGTGTGTGTGTAATGTAAATAAAGTTATGAATAATAATAAATTTCGTAAAATCATCATTTTAGGCTGCCTGAAAAACGGCGAATCAAGAATGGCTCAACTGTACACCAAAAAAAACATTTGATTGATAAGTTTTTCCATTTCGCCCATCTGGCAAAGATGATGACGCGGCATCACATTCATTCCAATTTTAAATATTAACTCATATAAAACAATAAATTATATTTCATTTATATTGAATTGATAACCGCGCAACATCCATTCAGGCAGCCTGAAATAATTGGCATATTTACAACAATGAGTCCGATGCTTTCTTCTCAATCAAAGCATAATAAAAACCATCTTGCTTTTCATTGGGCAGCAACATTTTGGATTCGCGCAACAACGCATCATCATGACGGCGCAAAAATTTTTGACATTGCAAGCCATTTTCCTCTTCAAAAATAGAACACGTCGCCAACAACATCCGACCACCCGATTTCAACGTCTTCCATAATTCATCCAACATCGCCTCCTGCTGTTTTGCCGTTTTCAACGCATCCGTTGGGCGGCGCAACCATTTAATATCAGGATTACGCTTAATCGTGCCAGACGCCGTACACGGCACATCTGCCAAAATCGCATCAAACAACTGACCGTCCCACCAATCCGCCACATTTTCCGCAGGCGCACAATGCAAGGCAGCCTGAAAACCCAGCCTGTCCAAATTATCCTGCACACGCGCCAATCGCTGACGGTCAATATCCAACGCCGTAACTTTACAATCAGCCAATTCCAACAAATGCCCCGTTTTCCCCCCAGGGGCAGCGCACGCGTCCAAAATCCGCTCGCCGTTTTGCGGATTCAACAAATAACCAGCTTGCTGTGCGCCAAAATCCTGCACCGACACCACACCATCTGCAAAACGCGGCAACTGACTCACAGGCATAGGTTCCGCAATTCGAATCGCATAATCGTCCAAAATTTTCGCCTCAATGCCCAATTCCTGCAATAACTGCCCATACTGTTCCGCATTCATCAGACGGCGATTCACGCGCAACGTGAGCGGCGGGCGCGACTGAAACGCCGTAACCATATTATGCCAATGTTTCGGATACTGATTTTGCAAACACTTTTGCAACCAAATCGGCAAATTCAATTTTGCCACATCATCAAATTTTACCGCCTTATTCAAACCCTCTTTTTCGCGCAAAAAACGGCGCAAAATCGCATTCGCAAACGAACGATACTGACCGCGTCCAATTTTAGCAATATGATTCACACACTCATTCACCACCGCATGAGGCGCATTACGCGTGTAATTCAACTGATACAACGCCACCAACAAATAATACTCCAACGCCTGATTATCAATCGGCTTATTCAACATCTTACCGAGCATAAATTTCAGGCTGCCTGCAAAACGTTGGCAACCATAAGCGATGTCTTGCAACATCCCCTTATCTTGCGGTGTTAATTCAGGATGCTGCGCCAAAATCTGCGCCAATTCATCAGATAAATTCTTACCACTTTCCACCGCAAACAAAGTCTGCGTGGCAAGCATTTGCACTTGAGCTAAAGACATATTAATTTCAATTCATTATAAAAAAACAACATCGCCAGAACGCGGCGTCTTGCCGCCGCACCCACGCTTTAGGTGGCTGGCACCGAACCATTAGCGTTCTAAAATAACTGAGTACATGACAAAAAATTTCAACACGATGCTGAAAAAGAAAATATGCCGTCATTCCCGCGTAGGCGGGAATCCATCTGTAAATAAAAATACACTTAAAAATAAAATATTACAATGATTTAACTTGGATTCCCGCCTACGCGGGAATGACGAAATTCTTATTTTGCCTGTACTCAATCAAAAACTAAAACGCCCCTTTAACCATTCGCAGCCAATCTTTCCAACCCAAAACAGGGCGTTGTCGGAACACATCATATTGACAACCATCTAATTTCTGCAAAATCGTCTGACCGCCCAACACAATCAACCGCACCTCAAAACCCAATCGCCCCTTCAACGTCCGCCCCAAAGGCGAACCCGCATGCAACATCTTAAACGCTCGTTCACATTCAAACGCCATCAAACGCTTAAATGCCGCGTCCACATTTCCATCGGCAATTTGCTGCTCACTCACCCCAAATTTTGCCAAATCATCTTGCGGAATATAACCCCGATTTTTTTGCCAATCCACCGCCACATCTTGCCAAAAATTAATTAACTGCAACGCCGTACAAATGCCATCACTTTGCCCGATGCTCCGTTCATCCGTTGCCCCATACAAATGCAACATCAACCGCCCCACAGGATTCGCCGACCGCCGCGCATAATCCACCAATTCCCCAAAATTCTGATAACGCTTTTTCACCACATCTTGCGCGAACGCGTCCAGCAAATCATAAAATGGCTGCAAGGGCAGTTGATGCGGCGTAATCGCCTCATCCAACAAACGTTGCATCAAAGGCGTTTCAGGACGCTGGTGTTGCGCAATCAAATCCAATTCACGATTCAATTCATTTAATTTGGCAATGCGCGTTTCGGGCGCATCATCGCCTTCATCCGCAATATCATCAGCCGTTCGCGCAAACGCATAAATCGCATGAGTAGGACGACGTAAACGGCGCGGCATTGCCAACGAACCAACAGGGAAATTTTCATAATGATTAACAGACATTTTGACAGACAAACTTTCAGATGAGAATGAGAGAATGGAGACAAGCCCATTTTACAAAATTTTCAGGCTGCCTGAAAGCATCGGGCAGCCTGAAAATTCAAAGAGTAAACAGTAGGGGCTGATAACAGTTCGTTTTGTACCTTGATTTTGTCAGCAAAAACGACCAATTCAAGGAAAAAATGCGAATCAGGTTGAACACCTGATGAGTATTTTTGACGCAGAAGTGGATGATTTTTGATGCAAAAGCAAGTGCAAAATGAAGTGTTATTAGCCCCCTTAATCCGCAAATTGTTTTTTCATGCGTTCGCGGCGTTCTTGCGCTTCAACAGACAATGTGGCAGTAGGACGCGCCAATAAACGTTTCAAACCAATGGGTTCGCCTGTATCACGGCAGTAGCCATAATCGCCATCTTCAATATCACGCAACGATTCTTGGATTTTGCTCAACAATTTGCGTTCACGGTCGCGGGTGCGTAATTCCAGCGCGTATTCTTCTTCTTGCGAAGCGCGGTCGGCTGGGTCGGGTGCGAGTTCGTGGTCTTGCATATTGTGCGTGGTAACATTGGCGCGTTCAATTAGTTCGTCTTGCATATTTTTCAGCAAATCGCGGAAAAATTCCAATTGGTCGCTGTTCATATAATCATCTTCAGGACCATTCCAATTCAGGATATCCTGTTCGGTTAATTTACTCATGGTTTTGTTTCCTTTTGGTTTTCTGGTTGGTTAATATGAAAAAGTTAGGTTGAAAGGGGCGCATCATACCACGTTTTAGCAAATTAACCAAAAAAACCAATTTTAACCTGTATCAATTTTTCCAATTCCTGCAATACCCTACGCCGTGCCACAAAGAAAATTAAATGGTCGCCTTCTTGCAAAATGTGGTCATGATGGCGTCCCATAATCACCGTTTCACCGCGCACAATCGCGGCAATATGGCAACCTGTGGGAAATTTGATGTCGCTGATTTTTCTGCCCACCAAAGCCGATGTTTTTTCATCGCCATGAATGATGATTTCAATCGCTTCCGCCGTGCCGCGCCGCAAAGGATGCACGGCGGCAATATCGCCACGTCGCACATGGGCTAACACGCTACCAATCGTAATCAAATGCGGCGAAACCACAATGTCAATTTGATTGCCCGTAATCAAATCCACATAGCGCGAGCGGTTGATGATGGAAATTACCCGTTTGGCACCGAGATTTTTGGCGAGTAGGGCGGACATGATATTGTGTTCATCGTCATTGGTAATCGCGCAAAACACGTCAATTTCATCAATATATTCACGCGATAATAAATTTTCATCGCTGCCTGAACCGAGTAATACCAATGTATCGTCCAAATTTTCAGCCAGCCATTCGGCGCGTTGCGGATTGCTTTCAATGATTTTGATATTGAAATTATGTTCTAGCTGTTTGGCAAGGCGATAGCCGATGTTGCCGCCCCCTGCAATCATGACGCGGCGGCGGCTGTTGTCATAATGAAACATGGAACGCATCACCGCTTCCAAATGCAAGCGATTGACTGCAAAACAAATTTCATCACCTTCTTCAATGCGCGTTTCGGGATTGGGGACGATGAGGCGGTTGTTGCGATAAA
>JBHARQ010000002.1:0-5581 GCA_041831015.1 Simonsiella sp.
AATGTGTACGAATTATTGCCACTCACTTTGTCCATATTATTCAGAGAACAGAAAATGGAAAAAACAGATTTTTCACAATTATATCAAAAATATATCTTACCACCTTCAGGCAGCCTGAAAAAATATCGCGATTTAATTTTGCTGATTTCCATATTTTTGATTTTAACAATCATCATGCTTGCTGCGAATGTATGGACAACCAATCAAATGGTGAATTATTCTCGCATTGTGGAAACGGCAACCAGACAAAATGTGTTGATTCAACAAATTAGCAAAAATATTATCGATACCGATTTATCGTTGCGTGAATCTTTATCACCTCAATATAATGAACAATCTATTCTCACACCACCACAATTGCCAGAAGATAGTAGAAAGAAAATTGATGAAATTCAACAATATGCGGTAAAGTTTGAACACACATTACGCGCATTTGAAGAAGGCGGTTTGGTGCAAATGCCTGAAGGCATGATGATTCGTATTCCCAAAACCGATAGTCAAGATTCATCACGACAGCATATTGATAAAATTCGTTCAGATTGGGTCAATTATCATCGATTAATTGGACAATTTATGTTGGATTATCAAGCGGGCAAAGTCAATGCGAAAACGATTAATGAGTTAGTGGATTATTCACGCAAATATAATCAAACTTTATTAAACAAGGGTAATGAGCATATTTTTGCGCTTTATACCGAAATGGAACGCCGTGCCAGCGCATGGCAAACGCTGCAAATGGCTGGGATAGCGGCTGCGGTTGTCTTATTTAGTGCGATTATTTTTTGGGCAATGCGCCGTTTGATGAACGATGATTCGGTTTTAACGGATGAAAATTCTGAATTGAGCGAAATCATGTCGGCAATTCGTGAAGGCTTGTTTTTAATTGAAAAAGATTTCACGATTGGCAAACAGCATTCTGCGCCTTTGGAAAATATGCTGGAACAAACCGATATTGGCGGTAAAAATTTCCTAGACGTGGTTGCCAAAATGCTGCCTGAAAGCGAATTGGAAAACACGCAAATGTTTATTGAGCAACTCTATAACCCTTGGGTGGTCGAAGAGTTGATTGAAGATTTGAATCCATTGCATCGCATCACGATGATTTCGGAGCAAACCAATACGGCAAAATATTTGGATTTCAAATTTTTCCGCGTGATTAAAGATGAGAAAGTGGAACGCATTTTGGTGAGCGTGGTAGATAGCACTGAAAATGTGTTGCTGCAATCGAGCTTGCAAGCGCAAGAAGAGCAAGAACAACGTGAATTGGAAATGCTCAATACCATTTTGCATGTGGATTCTCGCGTATTAAATAATTTCATTCACAGTAGCCAAGAGCGTTTGGACGAAATCAATGAAATTTTGCAATCGCCTGAAACGGGTGTGCAAGAATTGAAAGCCAAAGCCAATTTTATTGGTCGCAATGTTCACGCATTAAAAGGCGAATCGTCTGCCATGAATTTAACACGCATGGTGGATATTTGTAGTACGATTGAGGATTCGTTGGCAATGTTGCGCCGTCAAAATAATTTGAGTGGGCAAGATTTCTTTGGTGTGATTATTTTGATTGATGATTTGTACCGCTTGTTGGATATTTTGGATGATTATAGTCGCCGTATTGACCATACTCATACTCAAACGGAACAATCTGATGAGGGACAAGTAGAAATTCATCAACTGCAACATTTTGCTCAAGATATTGCCGAGCGTAATGATAAAAAAATCAGCTTATTGGTGCATGGTTTTTATGATTATGCAATGGATGAGCAACAACGCGAAAGTTTGCGCCAAATTGTGAAACAATTATTGCGTAATGCGGTGGTGCATGGGATTGAATATCCTGCCATTCGCCGTCAGCGCAATAAATCTGAAACAGGCAGCCTGAAATTTACCTTAACCGCAACATCAGATGGCAATTTAAATTTATTGGCGGAAGATGATGGTAACGGTATTGATTTTGAAGCCATTCGTGGTAAAGCGGTTGCGGAAGGGCGTTATACAGTAGAAGAGGTGGGGCAATTGAGTAAAAAACAATTGCTGGGCTTGATGCTGAGTGATGGCTTTTCTACAGCAACTACGGCTACGGAAGATGCAGGTCGTGGCGTGGGCATGGGTGTTGTTCGTCAAGCGGTGCAAAAAATGGGTGGCAAATTGAATATTAATACGGCATATCAGCAATACACACGTTTTAATATCACATTTCCACCGCAGCAACCCTAGGATAAAAAATTATGCACAAATTGATGATTGTTGATGACTCACAAATCATCAGAAATCGCATTGAACGCAGCATGCGCTACCACGCGATTGAAGTGGTGGCGAATGCTGCAGATGGCGAAGAAGCAGTGGAATTATTCAAACGCTTTCGCCCTGATGTGATTACGATGGATTTGAATATGCCGAAAATGGACGGCTTAAGATGTATTGAAAAAATAGTGGGATTGGATTCAAAGGTTAGTATTTTGGTGGTGTCGGCAATGTCTGACCGTAAAACGGGTTTACGCGCTTTGCAATATGGGGCGCGTGGTTTTATCCAAAAACCGTTTACTGATGAGCAATTGGTGATGGCACTCACTAAATTAATTAACACGAAAATCAGACGATAAAAATTTTTGCACATAGTGCTTGACAAGTATGTAATAAAAGTACATAATTCGTCTTGTTCAGCCGCAGATGCGGTTGGATATTTCTCCTCTATTTCTCCTTTGTAGACTTGGCGCATATTCCTGACGGAGTATGCGCATTTTTTTATCTATTTTTTGGGTTGAGATTTTTATAAAACCCTTTTTCTGTTTATTTTTGATTGAGTATTTCAGTACACGACAAAAATGGAGCGGCGACGGCTCGTCGCCATTTTTCAAATATCTCATTAATTTAATTTTTGAAACCTTTGCAAAACCCTAAAAACATCAACGACACCGTCATTACCGCGCAGGCGGTAATCCAATTTTATAATTAAGGAACATATATTTGTGTTGCAGACGCTTGGATTCCTGCCTACGCAGGAATGACGGTGTAGTGAGTCTTGAAAAATTTCAGGCTGCCTGAACGGTAACCACGTTTTGGGGTTGTCCTGCCACAAAAGCGTGAACGTTGGCTTCTAAAATATCGGTCATGCGTCCCAATGCTTCGCTGCTGCCCCATGCCATGTGTGGCGTTACAATCAGATTGGGTAAATGGGCGAGTAGGGGATTGCCTTCGCGTGGGGGTTCGGTGGTCAATACGTCAAAACCTGCACCGCCTAATTTGCCATATTTGAGGGCGGCTAATACGGCTTGTTCGTCTGCTAAACCGCCGCGTCCTACGTTGATTAAAATGGCGTTGGGTTTGATGGCTTGCAATTCGGGTTCGCCAATCATGTGGCGTGTTTCTTCAGTAAGCGGGCAATGTAATGAGATGATGTCGGCTTGTTCAATGGCGGTTTGGAAAGGGACGTAGCCTTCGCGGACGGTTTGGGCGTGTTTGTGTTCGCCGAAGATGACGTTCATGCCGAGTGCTTGTGCGTAGTGTGCCAGTGTTTTGCCAATATTGCCGCGCCCAAAGATGGCTAATGTTTTATGGGTTAAGTCGTGAATGGGTGCGCCGTAGTGGCAGAAAAAGGGGGCTTTTTGCCACACGCCAGCCGCAACATCGCGCATATAGGCAGGTAGGTTACGGCTGAGTGCGAGCATCAGCATGAGTGCGTGTTGGGCAACGGTGTCGCTGCCGTAATTGCGGACGTTGCAGACGGTGATGTTGGCGGCTTGGGCGGCGGCTAAATCAACGTTGTTGTAGCCTGTGGCTGCCAAGCCAATGAGTTTGAGGCGTGAGGCTTGGGACAGGATGGTTTGATTTAACACGACTTTGTTGGTGAGGACGATGTCGGCATCTTGGATGCGTGTTAAGACTTCATCGGGGGCGGTGAGGGGGTATTCGGTGTAGGTGTGGGGGAAGTTGAAATGGAATGGGCGCGTGGGTAGGGTGTCGCGGTCTAGGAAAACGATGTTGAGCATTTGGGGATTCCTTGGAATGGTTAAAAAGGTTGGATTTGTGGATAGGCAGATGTGAAATTTGCCACATACCATCACAACGGGCGCAGCGTGGGTGCGGCGGCGCAACGCCGCGTTCTGGCAAATTTCAGGCTGCCTGTGGGTTATTTTTGCCCACCTGTTACGACGATATTCATTTGTTCTGGCTTGATTTTGCGTTGCCATGCTTGTTTGATGTCGTCTGTGGTTAGGGCGTTGATTTTGTCGTTGTAGGTGTCAAACCAGTCGGTAGGGCGGTTGTGTACGCCGACTGCCATGAGATTGGCTAATAATTTGGCATTATTATCAAATCTTAATGGAAAGCTGCCTGTAATGTGGTCTTTGGCTTGCTTTAATTCGGTTTCGGTCGGGCCGTTGGCGACAAAGTCGGTTAATACTTGTTGGGCAACGGTTAATGCGGCTTGTCCGTTTTTGTTTTCGGTGGAAAATGAGATGGTAAAGGGCGCGGCTTGGGTGTAGGCTGCCAAGCTGCTTTGTGCGCCGTAGGTATAGCCGTGTTGGTCGCGCAACGCTTTCATGAGGCGACTGTCAAAGCCACCACCGCCTAAAATGTAATTGCCCACCAGCATGGCGAAATAGTCGGGGTCGTTGGCGGTCAGCACGGGTAAGCCCATGCTGATGGTGGTTTGTGTGGTTTGTGGAAAGGGGATGTTTTCACGTTGTCCGCCTTTGACGATAACGGGTGGGGCGGCGGTGTTGGGATTGGCGTGGGTGGGTACGTTGGCTAATGTACGCGCAATCAGTTGTTCGGCTTGTGGACGTGTGATGTCGCCGACAATGGTAATAATGGCTTGATTTTGGGTGTAATTTTTTGCATGGAAATCAATTAAATCTTGTCGTTGAATGGATTGGATTTTTTCAACGGTTTGATAAGCTGATTTGCCATAGGGATGGTTGGGGTAATTTAAGCGTGTTAAAGCGCGTGAGGTAACATAGCCAGGGTAACTTTCATTTTGTTTTAATGACAAAATGGCTTGGTCTTTCACGCGTTGCAAGGCGATTTCGTCAAAACGAGGCTGGGTTAAAATTTGGTTGAATAAATCGGCGGTGGCATTGAGTTTGCTGCTGTCGCTTAAGCTGCGAAAGCTGACATTGCTGTATTCAAAACTATTGTCTGCATCAATATTGGCTGCCAAATCATTGATTTTGGCGTTTAATTGTTCTTCATCTAGCGTTTGTGTGCCTGTGGTTAATAATGATGTGGTGGCGGCGGCAATATTGCTTTTGCCTTCTGGGTCGGCGGTTGAGCCTGCGCCTTTGAACATGACGGCATAATCCACAATCGGCAAATCATGACGTTCTACAAACAACACTTGGCTGCCTTGAGGCGTATTCCAGCGTTGAATATCAATGGCTTGGGCAATCGGCGTGAGGGCAAACGCGCATAGGGCAATGAGACTGTGGGTTAATTGGGTGTGCATAGATGAATCCTTAAATCATAAATCAATCAAATGTGTGAATTTCAGGGATACGGCATTGTTTGAAAGATTGCTGAATGTTTGCCAGAACGCGGCGTCTTGCCGCCGCACCCACGCTTTTGGGTGGGTGGCGCGGAA
>JBHARQ010000003.1:0-3265 GCA_041831015.1 Simonsiella sp.
ATTAAGCCGTCTTTGGGTGTATTTACCCAAACGGCTCAAATACAATTCCATTGAGCGCGTTTGTTCTGCCAGATACGCTTGAACGCGTAAACGGCGTGCCATCGCTTGGTCTAATTCGGATTGGCGACCTTTATCGTATTTGGCAATAATTTGTAAATCGTTGATAATTTGTTCATGACGTTGCAAATTACTTTGGGCTGCAACGATGTTTTCTTTGGCGCGTAATGCCGACAGGTATAATTGCCCAATGGTTTGTCCAACGGTTTCCTGTGTTTCATAATATTTGTGGTGATAATAATCGTATTTATGCTCGCTATAACGCACAC
Organism: Simonsiella sp.; assembly: GCA_041831015.1. Lineage (GTDB taxonomy): Bacteria > Pseudomonadota > Gammaproteobacteria > Burkholderiales > Neisseriaceae > Simonsiella. Next base: position 327 of record JBHARQ010000003.1, read on the forward strand.
GCGCATCGACACCACCAAATGAATATAAATTCAACTTGCCTTGTAATCCAGGGTCAATACCGCGTGGACGTTCATTGCTTTCATAGCGATGTTTTTGTGCCAACACTTGTGCTGCGGTGAGTGTCATGGTGGGTAAATGCCCTGATTTGGCAATTTTGACATCGGTATTGGCAGCATCTCGGTTGGCTTGGGCTTCTAATAATTCGGGGTCGTTACTAAAGCTTTGGCGCAACACTTCTTGCAACGTTGCCGATTGAGACGACTGGCTGAAAATCAGCGCACAACCCGCCGCGATACGAGTAACAGGTTTCAACATAATAAATAGGGCAAGCAATCAATTTTTAGAAAATATGTTTATTTTAACGCAATCTGAATCCCACTTGGTGAATATTTCAGGCAGCCTGAAATCATTTTGGCTTGCTTGCCAAAATATTAATCACTTTGCGTGGGGGCGTGGTTGGGGCGTTTGGAGCGTCATCGTCGTCATCATTCGGGCTACCTGAATAGGACACGGTTTCGCTATCAAACGCTAAATCGCCACCGTGTTTTAAATTTTGTCCGCGCTGTAGATTGGCAAAATCAAATAGTTCAATATCCGCCAAATGGGATGGCACGACGTTTTGTAGGGCTGAAAACATGGATTCAATGCGCCCTGGGAAGCGTTTGTCCCAATCATTGAGCATTTCTTTAATCACTTGGCGTTGTAAATTGGGCTGTGAGCCGCATAAGTTGCACGGTATGATGGGGAATTGTTTTAATTCGGCGTATTTAATCAGGTCTTTTTCTTTGACATAAGCCAGTGGGCGAATGACGATGTGTTCGCCATTGTCCGACACCAGTTTTGGGGGCATGGCTTTGAGTTTGCCGCCGTAAAACATGTTTAAAAATAAGGTGCCTAAAATGTCATCGCGGTGGTGTCCGAGTGCGATTTTGGTGCAACCCAGCTCTTTGGCGGTGCGATACAAAATGCCGCGCCGCAAACGGCTGCACAATGAGCAAGTGGTTTTGCCTTCTTCTAATACGCGTTTGACGGTGGAATAGGTGTCTTCTTCTACGATTTTGTAAGGCACGCCGATGCTGTCTAAATATTCAGGCAGCACGTGTTCGGGAAATCCCGGTTGTTTTTGGTCAAGATTCACTGCCACCAGTTCAAATTCAATCGGCGCAGATGCTTGTAATTGGCGCAAAATGTCCAGTAATGCGTAGCTGTCTTTGCCTCCTGATAGGCAAACCATGATTTTGTCGCCATTTTCAATCATGTTGAAGTCGTTAATCGCATCGCCGACAGCATGGCGTAATCGTTTGTTTAATTTATTATTTTCTAATTCAGTTTTGGTCTTTTTAGACATAATTGAGGTTCATTCAAAAACATTTAATATTTATAATTATAAAGCAAAAGGCAGCCTGAAACGTGAAAAATCGTGTTTCAGGCTGCCTGCTCATATGAACATCATTTTATTTTGCTAATGCCAAACGACCTGTTAGCAAATATTCTACCGTTTCGCGTACTGATTTGATGTGCGTCCCAAAAGGCAATGGGTCTTTGCCACGGAAAAACAAGCCTTTATCCACTTCGCCGCGGAAAGCCTCTGCCAATTTCAAATCAATGCAAAATTGCCCTGCATTTGGCAAACCATCGCGCAAACCGCATGTGGTCAAGCAATTAATGCCTTGTGTACAACGGCGTGGGTCGGCTTTGGCATTGGCTTGCAATTTGTCTTCGCGTTTGATGTAGCTGGACAGGAATCGGGTTGCCACACCACGCGCTGGCAAACCTGCCACCGACATAAATTCTACAATTTGCTCACGCTCGGCACCAATCAAGGTATTTTTGAAATTAATGTGTGCATCGCCCTCTTTCGTTACCGCAAACGCTGTGCCGACTTGTACCGCATTCGCGCCCCACTCTTTCAATGCGGTGGACACTTTTTGGAAATTCGCCATGCCACCTGCCAAAATCAAGGGGATTTTTTCGCGTTCCAAATCTAATTGTTTAAATAATTCAAAGGTTTCTTCTAAAACGCGTTTGAAATCAAATTTGGCATCATTCACACCAGCCACGGTTGCCGCGCCCAAATGACCTGCAGCATGAGCAGGATGTTCAATCACAATCGCATCGGGCAACACGCCTTTTTTCATCCAACGTTTCAATACAATCCCAATGCCACGCGATTCCGACAAAATCGGAAACAACGCCACATTTTGACGATGTTCGCCCACCAATTCAGGCAAATCCAATGGCAAACCTGCACCCATCACAATCGCATCTGCACCTGATTCACAGGCTTGACGCACCAATGCGGCGTGGTCTTTCACCGCTTTCATCACATTCACAGCAATCATGCCACGACCTTCGCTGTTGGCTTTGGCGGTTTGGATTTCGCGGTCTAATGCGATTAAATTTAAGCGTGTGTATTTTTCTTCGCTGGGATTGATTTTGCTTTCTGCCAATAAATCTTCGTGCAAATGGCGCAAATCCACGCTGGCAATCGTGCCAATGCCGTTTTCACGCGCCACCGCGCTGGACAAGCTAGACGCTGAAATGCCCACACCCATGCCGCCTTGTACCACAGGAATGAGTTGTTTATCACGAATGATTAAGGGATTGAATGGAATGTTCATTTTGTTATTCTCCGAGTAGAGTTGTGTGTGATTTAGTTATTATACTCTATGCTCTAATTAATTTGTAACTCTACTCTAAAAATATTTGTGTAAATTTTCAGGCTGCCTGAAAAAATCGCACCAATGCCCATATTGCCCAAGCACATACCAACAATCCCGCCACCAACCTCACCGCCCTATTCTGCAAAATCCCCTGCAACTGCGCCGCAAACACCCCCACCGCCAACAAATTCGGCAACGTCCCCAAACCAAACGCCAACAACAACCACCCACCCTGCACCGCCGACCCACTTCCCAACGCATACAAAGACGCGTTA
>JBHARQ010000004.1:0-7168 GCA_041831015.1 Simonsiella sp.
AACAAGGTATAGCAGATGCACAAAACACTTTGGGCTTAGTGTATCTACTAGGTGACGGCGTGAAACAAGACTATGCCAAAGCCCGCGCTTTATTTGAACAAGCCGCCGCGCAAGGTCATGCAAACGCACAAAGCACTTTAGGTTTAATATATATAGAAGGTTTAGGTGTAAAACAAGACTATGCTAAAGCACACGCTTTATATGAACAAGCTGCTGCACAAGGTGATGTAGGTGCACAAACTAATTTAGGTTATATATATGAGAAAGGCTTGGGTGTCAAACAAGATTACGCTAAAGCGCTCACTTTATATGAACAAGCTGCCGCGCAAGGTCATGCATCTGCACAAAACAATCTGGGCGTGATGTATGCGAAAGGCTTGGGCGTGAAACAAGACCATGCCAAGGCACGTACTTTATTTGAACAAGCTGCCGCGCAAGGTGATGAAACAGCACAAAAAAATCTTAACGATATGCGTGAAAGAGGTTTAATCCGCTAATCGTAGCGCATTTTATTTAATCAAAGTGGATAGGTCGGGCATGGTGTCCGACCTATTTTTCTACGGAGAACGCACCGTTCCGTGCCACCCACCCAAAAGCGTGGGTGCGGCGGCAAGACGCCGCGTTCCTGTCAAAATACTGCGTTTGTGTTTTATGGCTGGATATAGCTGAAATCGCGCCAATTTGCGGCGAGCATAAATTGTCCTTGTGTGTTGGACAGGAAGTAGTCGCAGGGTTTGGCTTGTTGAAACAGGGCGATGATGTCGCTGGGGTTGAATAGGACAAAGACGTATGTCCAGCTATACTCGCCTACATGGTTAAATAGGCAAAGTGGCTGGTCGCTTTGGCTGATGTCCATGAGGATAGATGCGAATTTCCCTTTGTTGTCAAATGTGTAGCTTTCTGATTCGCGTTCGGTAGGATAGTAGAATCCCACTTCGGGGCGCATGCTGATGCCAAATTCAAAGCGTTCGGATAGGCTGGAAATGTATTGTGCGCCGTCTTCGGAATTGGTTAGGTTAAAGTCTAAATTGAGTTGGCGCGATACGGTAATGAGATGTCCGAGTAGGCTGTCTTTGCCTACTAAATTTAGGATGTTTTGTATCATGTTGGTTGGTATGGGGAATGGGGTTTCAGGCTGCTTTTTGATATACGACAAATGTTCAAATGAACCACGAACCCAGTTCTCTCTCCCTGTGGGAGAGGGTTAGGGAGAGGGAAAAGTTTTTGGTACATCTGCACGTTTTGCCCTCTCCCCAGCCCTCTCCCACAGGGAGAGGGAGTAGGTTTTGCTAGCGTTTAAATTTTTGTCGTGTACTGAAAGGCTGCCTGAAAGTATGTTAATTAAAATTTTAAACGTTCTGCCAAGCGTTTGGCGTAGCTGTCGCGCTCTTTGGCGGCGTCGGTTTCGCTGCCGCCGTTGAGTGCTGACCATTGGGGTTTGCGCCGTGCTTTGGTTAATTCTTCGGGCAGTTGTTGCCAAGGTGCGCGTTCGCCTGCAAATGACATGGTATCTTGGGCAGCGTGTCCGCGTGATTGGAGCATTGCCAAAATCTCTCGTGCGCGTGCTGCCAATACGGTCAATGCTGCCGCATCAATAAATAGGGTTTGTGTGCCTGTGAATTTATCGGATAGGGTTTGCCAATTTGGTACGATGCTGCCGAGCAAACCGCCTACCACGGTTCCCATACCCAATGATAATCCCGCCGTTAGCACGTCAAAACCTAAACCCACTGCCGCGCCTGTTGCCAAACCTTTGCCTGTGCGAATGCCGTAATGGAGTAATAATGCGCTGTCAAATGGGTCTTGGCTAAAGGCTTGCATTGCCCAATCGTTACCGCGCAATTCGCTGTTATAGAATTGGTATAAATCCAGTAGTTGTTGGTGTAGATGGCGTTCTGCTTGACGGGCAAGGGTTTGCATTTCCATTTGTTTTTCAGGCAGCAGGGATTCATCGGTAAAAGTTTGGCGAAATGCTGCCATATTGAGTAAAAAATGGGCAATGAGTAGTCGGGCATCTTGGTCTAAACGTTGCCATTCTCGGCGGCGGTGGGCAATGAGTGCGTCTAATGTGGCGCGTTCAGGCAGCATGGTTGCCAAATTTTCCCACAATCGCATTTCCCCATCAAAATCAAACGCAACGGTATCAAAACTGCTGTAAACGTGTAATGTGCGCCGCGCCAACATGGTTTGCCATTCATTCAAATCGTGCCCAGCCGTGAAATTAAACACGGGCATAATTGGCTTGGCACACCATGATAGGACGGTTAATTCATCTTTATATTTGGGCAAAACAGGTTCACGCGCATCAATCACATATAAGGCGCAATCGCTTTGTAATAATTGGCGCAAGACTTTGGCTTCTTGCGAAAATTCGTGTTGTGCGGCAGGGCTGGCGAGAAATAAGTTTAAACGTTCAATGCCGTCTAATTTGCCCGATGTTTCGCTTTCCAGCCAATCCAAAATACCGCCTGCATCTTCCAAACCAGGGGTGTCGTATAAACGCACCCATTCGCCAATCCATGCTTCTTCCACATGACGGGTGGTGGCGGCGGCGTTTTTCACTTCGCCAAATTGTGTGTCGCGCAACAGCGTCCGCATCAAAGAGGTTTTGCCTGTATTGGTATGTCCTACTACGGCGAGTTTTAAAGTATTCATCATATTTTGAATTTTGTGAAATCACGCGTGATATTGAAAACATATTATTTTATTTCAGGCTGCCTGAAATCTCAAACGGCATCATTTTATGACGATGAAATGATAGGGGTTAATGACACTACTTCGCTGTCATTAGCCCATAACTTAAAGTTTGACCTATACAGGATTGGCTTCATCAAAAAACTGAACATCCAACCCAAATTCCGCCACCAACGCCGCGCCTAATGCTTGCACACCATAACGTTCAGTCGCATGATGTCCTGCACTGATAAATACCACCCCCGTTTCATTTGCCAAATGAAATTGCGATTCCGACATTTCGCCCGTAATATACACATCAGCACCTGCATCAATCGCTTGCTGGAAAAAACCTTGTGCGCCACCCGTACACCACGACACCGTTTTCAGGCTGCCTGAAAGATTTCCCATCACCGTAGGCGTTCTGCCCAGCACCTGTTCCAAATGCGCTGTTAATTTTGCCACCGTATTTTGCTGTTCGGGTAATCTTCCCAAATACATCAAATCCTGTTCACCAAATTGACGCTCAATTTGCCAGCCGCATTGTTTGGCTAATTGCACATTATTCCCCCATTGCGCGTGTCCATCTAACGGCAAATGATAACCAACCAAATTCACATTATTCTTCAATAAAGTCGCAATTCGCTGACCTTTCCAACCTGTGATGGTAACAGGTTCACTTTTCCAAAACATGCCGTGATGTACCAATAACATCTCCGCACCTTGCGCGACCGCAAACTCAATCGCCGCACGACTGGCGGTAACCGCCGTAACCACACGGCTAATCTGCTCCGAGCCTTCCACTTGCAAACCATTTGGCGCGTAATCTTTAAATAAATGCGGTTGTAATTGAGCATCGCACCATTGCAACATTGTTTGACGTAAAATCATGTTTATTTTCCTATGTGTTTAAAAATGTTTAAATCATACCACAATAAAATCAATTTATTACGTTTTTTTATCTTTCTACCCTTTACAAATTAAAACACTTATTGAATAATGACATTGCGCAAAAGGCGCGTATTCAACCCATTTTGCAAAAATGACTTTATTAAATTTAAAGAGATTAAATATCATCACAAGCGTATTTCTGTGCTTAACTCAATAAGCACGGTAATGCGCTTTTTTTATATTTAATTTTCTGATTATTGAGGATAAAAAATGCCCCACAATCAAACTTTAACTCCCCCACCTGTGATGAAAAAAACCAATGCTGCCTTTGCCATATTATTGGTTGGCATGGTTGGCTATTTTGTCTATTGGGGATTAGGCTACACGCAGTATAACCAGCCGATGTTGTTTTTATTAGCCACCTTATTTGGCGTGTTTATGGCGTTTAATATCGGCGGTAATGATGTGGCAAATTCGTTTGGTACCTCTGTTGGTGCAGGCACTTTAACAGTACCGCAAGCGTTATTAATTGCTGCCGTTTTTGAAGTGAGCGGCGCGATTATCGCAGGTGGCGAAGTAACGGCAACCATTCGTAGCGGCATTGTTAATTTAGAAGGTTTGCCGATGCAGCCGCTTGATTTGGTGTTTATTATGATGTCGGCGTTACTCGCGGCGGCGTTGTGGCTGCTGATTGCGACATTTAAAGGTTTACCCGTTTCAACCACGCATGCGATTATTGGCGGGATTGTCGGCAGTTCTGTGATGCTCGGTTTCCTGATTTCCAACAATGACATCAGCCCATGGGCAACGGTAAAATGGAGCAAAATTGGCAGCATTGCGATTTCATGGGTTTTATCGCCTGTATTGGGTGCGGCAGCCAGCTATGGTTTGTTTACCATCGTGAAAAAATGCGTCTTGGATTACAACGCTCGCGCGGAAGAAGCCCTCAAAACCATCAAAGCAGAAAAACGTGCTTACAAAGACCAGCATAATTTATACATGGACACGTTGCCTGATGAAGAAAAAATCAAATTAACTCAAAATATGGCAGCCGATGCCGCCGTCTATGCTGAAAGCGATTACAATCCCAGCGAATTACAATCGGATTATTACAAAAAAATGCATGAATTTGAGCAACGCAAAGACAGCTTAAATGCGCTCAAAGCCTTGCAAACTTGGGTACCCATCATGGCGGCGATTTCCAGCGTGATGGTGGCATCGATTGTGATATTTAAAGGTTTGAATAATTTGAATTTGCATATTACGCCGTTGATTGGCACGTTGTTGATGTTGATGATTGCGGCGGCGGTGTGGTTTGCCACGTTCTTATTTGCCAAAAATTTGAAACGTAAAGAGTTGAGTAAATCCACATTTGTATTGTTTTCATGGATGCAGGTGGTTACGGCATCGGCGTTTGCATTTAGCCATGGTGCGAATGATATTGCGAATGCGATTGGCCCATTTGCAGCAATTATGGATGTGTTGCGTACCAATAGTATTGGTAAATCTGCGCCTGTTCCGCCTGTTGCGATGCTGACGTTTGGTGTGGCGTTGGTGGTTGGTTTGTGGTTTGTCGGTAAGGAAGTGATTCAGACGGTAGGTAAGGGTTTGGCGGAATTGCATCCTGCATCGGGCTTTACGGCGGAATTATCGGCGGCGGTGGTGGTAATGGCGGCATCGGTGATGGGTTTGCCTGTGTCTAGTACGCATATTTTGGTGGGTGCGGTATTGGGAATTGGTTTGGTCAATCGCAATGCGAATTGGGCAATGATGAAACCGATTGGTTTGGCATGGGTGATTACATTGCCTGCGGCGGCGGTATTATCGGTGATTTGTTTCTTGATTTTACGCGGTATTTTTGCTTAATTTAAGATGATTTGAAATTTCAGGCTGCCTGAAAACGTGAAATAGCGTGTTCAGGCAGCCTGATTTTTTTATTTCAGATTATTTATTTAGATGGCGCAGATGCGGTCATAGGCTAATTATGCATTTTCCATTTTTTCAATAATTTATCCAATTCCCCCGTTTGTTTTAAATGCGCCAAACCTGCATTGATTTTATCCAATAATTCCTGATTGCCTTTTTTCACGGCAAACACCAATTTATCGGTTTCAGGGTCGGCGGATTGCAAATCTTTAATATAAAATTTGATATTAGATTGGGTAAAGGTGGGGCTGTTAATCCGATAATTCATCACAGTTGCATCACCTACCGCCACTTGTGCATCACCTTTCAATACGTCTTTCAAGCCCAAATACAAAGTATCTACGCTGTGAAATTGATTTTCTGGTATATCAAATTCATCAATCAAATCCTCTTCGGTATCATCATTGACACCAACGGCAATTTTTTTCGTTTGCCAAGCGCGGTCTTTCACCCATTCAGGCTTCAACGCCACCACAGCATAAGGCGATGAAAAGTAATGGGTACTCAAATCTGCCCCTTCTTTTGCTTCATCGGTAATTGCGATGGCACTTGCCAAAATATCGGCTTTGCCTTGCTTTAATTCTTCAAACATACCATCCCAGTCATGGTGATAATATTCCACTTCAAAACCTTGCTGTTTGGCGATGGCATTCAATAAATCAATATCCAAGCCAATGATTTCACCGCGTTCATTGGTAAATTCAAATGGTGGATAGGTGGCATCCGTTGCCACACGATACGCTTTTTTGGGTGCGATCGTTGGTGGTTGCTCTGATTGAGCAGGTGCGTTTGATGAAGCTTGATGGTCTTGGCAAGCCATTAAGGTAGCTGTCATCAGCATTGCCAAGCCTATTTTTTTAATTAAAAACATTGATGTTACTCCGATTAAATGTGTGTTTTTAGATGAATTTAAAATAAAACGCTGCCTGAAAATAGCTCAACCTATTTTCAGGCAGCCTACCCTATTTATTTTATTGCCATTTTTGAATAATTTGCTCTAATTCGCCATTGGCTTTGAGATTTCGTAAACCTGTATTAATTTGTTGCAATAATTCAGGTTTATTTTTCCATATTAAGGGTTAAAACCACCAGCTTTTAGCTGGTCAGCTTTAGCTTTTAATTTTATGATTATGCCATATTAGGAGAGTAATAATGGATTACAGATATGGCAGCCATACAGTATTTCAAATTGAATATCACTTTGTTTGGGTAACGAAATACAGGTACAAAATTCTGACAGGAGAAATAGGTCAGAGAGTACGAGAGTTAGTAAGGCAAACATGTGAAGCGTTTGAAATAAGGATTATCAAAGGTGTAATAAGTAAAGACCATGTTCATATATTGGTAAGTGCACCACCGAATATTGCGCCAAGTGAGATTATGAGACGGATAAAAGGAAGGACAGCAAGTAAGTTGTTTGAAGAGTATCCGCATTTAAAAAAGAGGTATTGGGGGCAACATTTTTGGGCAAGGGGTTACTTTTGTGCGACAGTAGGTCAGGTAACGGAAGAGATGGTACAAGAATACTTGGAACATCATTTTGAACCGAACCCGAATGATAATTTTCGTATGGAATAGGGAATGTGAGCATAAGGACGCGTCGTTTCAGGCGACGCGTATCAGGACTTTCAGTCCGTAATGCTCTAACCCACCGTCTTTAGACGGTGGTTGTTTAGTT
>JBHARQ010000005.1:0-16033 GCA_041831015.1 Simonsiella sp.
AAACGGGCTTTAAACTTTGCACATGGTCGGATACGAGATACAGATAAGCTGTTTCATTGCTATGATACTCGGTTTTGAATATACAAGGTCGGATACTTGAATCCGACTTAATCCTTTGATTTTACGAAAATGTTGGATTCAAGAATCCGCCCGACCGTTCTATGAAGAACGCACCGTTCTGCGCCACACACCCAAAAGCGTGGGTGCGGCGGCAAGACGCCGCGTTCTGGCAGATGTTGGGTTATGTGTTTGGTGTGAATAGTTTGGTACACACCGCCGCCGCTAAATCGGGTGTGATGTGCGCTTGAATGGGTAAAACCCAGATGTTTTCAGGGACTTGGGCGGGCAGTTTGGCGGCGTCTTTTTCGGTGATGAATAGGTAGTCGGCATGGGGTAGGGCGGCGGTGTTGATGGTGGCGTGGTCGGGTAGAGTTTGGGTTTCGTGTAGTGTAAAACCTAGTTGTGTCAATGAGTTAAAAAATCGTTGGGGACGGGCAATGGCGGCAACGGCAACGCATCGGCTGTTGGCTGAAATGTCGTTTGCCGATAGGGTGTCGGTGGGACGGGCGAGGCGATAGGGGGCGGCGGCTTGGATTTGGCTGTAAAACGGGGTTTCAGGCAGCCTGAAATGTTGTTGGGCGCGTGAAGCGGTTTCGGGGTCGCCATGGCTGATGATGGTGAAGTCTGTTTGTTGTAATCTGGAAATGGGTTCGCGCAAGCCGCCATTGGGCAGTACGTCTAAATCATCGCGTCCAACATCGGCTGCGGGGAAGACGCAGATTTCTAGGTCTCGTGCCAAGGCGTAATGTTGTAAGCCATCATCTGATATGATGATTTGTAAATCGGGGTGTTGGTTGAGTAGGGCAATGCCTGCCGCGTAACGGTCTGCGCCCACGGCGGTGGGGGCGTGGGTTTGGCGAAACAGCATGAGGGGTTCGTCTCCTGCATCGGCGGCGGTGCTGTGGGCGTTTAAGACGTGAATGTCGCGCGATGTTCTGCCGTAGCCGCGACTGATGATGCCGACTTTGACGCCGCGTGTGTGTAATGCCGACACGAGCGCGGCGGTAATGGGGGTTTTGCCTGTTCCGCCTGCGTGGAGATTGCCGACCACAACTACGGGGACAGGTAAACGTTTTGTGTTCAGGCTGCCTGAAAGGTAGCGAGCGCGGCGTTTGGTGGCGATGTGGGCGAACAGTCGGGATAGGGGCGACAGCAAAATTCGCAAAATAGGGTAGGGCGTTTGCCAATGTTGTTCAATGAGTTGATGGAGTTTCATTTCAGGCAGCCTTGTTATACGAAATCCAGCCAATCGCCGTAACCTTGCGCTGCCATTTCTTCAAATGGCACAAAGCGTAAACTCGCGCCATTGATGCAATAGCGCAAACCGCCGCGTTCAGGCAGCCCGTCTGGGAAAACGTGTCCTAAATGTGAATCGGCTAATTCGCTGCGAACTTCCACGCGCTGCATGCCATGAGATAAATCAAGTGTTTGTACCAAACTGTCAGGAGACACAGGCTGGCTGAAACTCGCCCAACCACAGCCTGAATCAAATTTATCACGCGAACTAAACAGCGGCTCGCCACTCACCACATCTACATACAAACCACGCGCAAATAAGTGGTCGTATTCATGGCTAAATGGGCGTTCCGTGCCGTTTTGTTGGGTAATGCGATATTGTTCGGCGGTCAAATGTTGGCGCAAGGTGTCGTCATCGGGTTTGACAAAATCGGTTTGATAAACGGGAATGTCTGCCAATCGCACATCAATATGGCAATAGCCATTCACATGATTTTGCAAATAATTTTGATGATAATCTTCTGCTGCATCAAAACGTTGCAAAGGCAAATTTTCTACCACAATCGGTTTAGCATATTTGCGTTGCTCGGCGGCGATAGCGGCAGAAATAATGTTTTTATCATTTAAATCAATATAGTAAACGCCTGTGCGATATTGCACGCCCACATCATTGCCTTGACGATTTAAGCTGATGGGATTGATGATGCGGAAAAAGTATTTCATTAATACGTTTAAATTTAAAATATTGTCATCGTAAATCACTTCCACCGTTTCCGCGTGTCCTGTGTTGCGATGGCAAACGTCTTCGTAGCTGGGGCATTCGGTGCTGCCGTTGGCGTAGCCCACGCGCGTGGCAATCACGCCGTGAATGCGTTGGAAATAGGCTTCTACGCCCCAAAAGCAGCCGCCTGCAAAATAAATGGTTTTGTTCATAATTAAATTATTTCAATAAGTTAAATCATATTAATGCGTTGATTTCGTTTTCAGGCTGCCTGCATAAATAGCGGTCATGGTTAATAATGCGCCAAACCATTGCAATCCATTGATTTCCTTATTTAAAAATAAGAAATCAATCAATAACGCCGCCACAGGTTCAGATAACAATAATAAGCCTGATAAACTCAATGATAACAATGGGATAGAGTACGCAATCATGCCCCACGCAAAACATTGCATCACCGCGCCATAGACCAAAATCCAGCCGATTTGCGTCCATGTTTGCGGAAACATATTGTGCGAATTAAATAAAATGGTGGGCAAAATCAACATCGCCATGCCGCCCAAACTGATGTGAAACATCAACGGAAAAATCGGCACAGACGCCGTTTGCTGCGCTTTGCGGACAAAAACCATAGACAGCGACAGCATCAACCCCGACAAAATACCCGATATAAATCCCCACAACGCATTCTGATTGTGTCCAAATTCAGGACTGCCAATCAATGCCACGCCCAGCACCGCCATAATTAAACTGCTGATTTGTAACGCCGATAATCGCTCTTGAAACCAAATCAAACCAATGGCAGACAGCCAAAAAATTTGCAAGCTATTCAATAAAGTAGAAATTCCCGGCCCAACGGCGTAAATGCTTTCATGCCACAACGCCAAATCAAGTCCCAACAATGCACCAGCTACCCACGCATGACGTAAAGCGGTTTGATTTTTAGGAAATTTTTGGGCAAACCAGCGCGCCAGCACAGCAAAAATCACCGCCGACACCGCCAGCCGCCAAAACGCAATCGCATACGCACCGACAGGCACATGCGCCACAATCACGCTGCCCAAGCCAAAAATAATGCAGCCGATAATCAAACCAATAGGCGCGAATTTTTTTTGTGATTCTGGGGTCATAAAGTGTCCTTTCGGGAGAATCAAGTGTTAGGTAGTGGTTGGGGCAGCCTGAAATTCTGATTATAACAGCCGCTCAATCGGTAACACCGACAAAATTTTGCTTAATGTGCGTTTCCAGAAACCTGCTTCGGGTTCGCGTGTGCTGGTGGTGCCTGTGGCTGGGTCGCGCCATTGAATGTGTTGTTGTGGGTTGAGCGAGACTTGGTAGGCGGTTTGCTGGGTGTTGTGTTGGAGCTGGGCTTGCATTTGTTTGGCAAGCTGGGCATTGTGAAACACCACGCCCATTTCGGTATTTAAATCAACCGAGCGTGGGTCTAAATTCAGCGAACCCACATACACGCGCTCTTTGTCCACAATAAATGTTTTGGCGTGTAAGCTGGTGGTGCTGCTGCCTGTTAAGCCTTTGTCGGTTTGCTTGGGGACGGCTTGTTCTTGTTTAAATTCATATAATTCCACGCCTGATTGCAAAAGCGGTTTGCGATAGCGCATATAGCCCGAATGAACGGCGGACACATCGGTCGCTTTGAGTGAATTGGTAAACACGGTTACTGCTACGCCATCATCGCGTAATTGTTTCAACCATGCCGTGCCTGTTTTGGTGGGGACAAAATAGGGGCTGACGATGTATAACTCGTGATGCGGATGTTTGAGCGTTTCATTTAATTGTTTAACAATATTGGTTTTTTTGGCTTGCCTGTCCAATGCTTTGGCGGGGTCATCGCTGATTAATTCGCTGTGGGCGGGAATGTGTTTCAGGCTGCCTGAACGTTGCGCGACTGCAAATTGGCTGAATTCCGCCTCATCAACATAAGCCTTTTGATGTTCAGATAAAGGCGCAATCAAAGATTGTTCAGCGCGTGCTAATTTTTTCGCATTCATTTTTCTAATAATTAAATCAACTGGATAAGCAGATTGACTGCGCCAATACGCGTCAAAATCCGCCGACACTTCCGTTACCAAACCACCCGATAACAAAACATCCATATCAGAAAACGCCGTATCAGCATAATGACTGAAATATTCATCGCCCACATTGCGTCCGCCGATGATGGTAGCGCGATTGTCGGCGGTAAACGATTTATTGTGCATACGGCGATTCACACGCGGAAAATCCGCCAAATAGCCCAACGCTCGCCATTTCCGATTTAAAAACGGATTGAATAAACGCACTTCAATATTGGGGTGCTGATTGAGCGCAACCAATAAAGGGTCAAGTCCACGCGTATTATTATCATCTAATAATAAACGCACACGCACACCGCGTTCTGCGGCTTGCCACAATTTGCGCGTGAGCAGGCTGCCTGAAACATCATTGCGCCAAATATAATAGCGCACGTCCAGCGATACCGTGGCATGGTCGGCGAGTGCGGCGCGAGCGGCATAGGCATCGTGGGCATTGTCTAATACATGAATATAAGCATTGGGGGGCGCATCGGATGGTGCAGGTAATTGCAAAGCCGTTTCCAAAGTTGGGCTGCTGTAAGTGGGAATATAAATGCTGGGAAAACGCGCATCCAGAGAAGGCAAAGTGGTTTGGCAAGCGCAGAGTAGGGTGGCAATCAGCAGATAAATGATTTTGTTCATGAAATAAAAATTTTGATAAGATGTGTGATTATATTTTCAGCTTGTCTATTTGGTCAAATCTCAAGTCTATTTTAGGGGCTGATGACATTTCGTTTTGTACCTTGATTTTGTCAGCAAAAACGACCAATTCAAGGAAAAAATGCGAATCAGGTTGAACACCTGATGAGTATTTTTGACGCAGAAGTGGGCGATTTTTGATGCAAAAGCAAGTGCAATAATGAATTGTCATTAGCCCCTAATTATGCGACATAAATTTTCAGGCAGCCTGAAATAAATCAATTACTTAAAAATAAGCCTATTATCACCTAGTAAATAGTTTCAAAAATGCGAGCAAAATTTGCTAAAATACGCAGTTATTTTGATAAAAACAGCATTTCGTAACCCCAGCATGGTGCGAGAAAAACACACTAATTCTATGAAACTACCACATACTATTTTTTCACAACGCGCTAATTTTGACTTTGATTTTGCCAGTAAACGCAAAGAATATGACCAATTATTATTATGGGTTTTATTGTGTTTACTGGGTTTTGGTTTGGTGATGGTTTATTCCGCATCAATCGCGCAAGCTGGGTTAAATAATTTTGATAATCGCAATGTATTCTTTATCAAGCAAGCACAATTTGCCACGATTGGTATGTTATTGTCTTTTTTACTGTATCGTGCGCCGATGTGGCGATGGTTGCGGTGGACGAAATTGGCATTACCGATTTGTTTATTGATATTGGCGGTTGTCCCGTTGATTGGTGAAGAAATTAATGGTGCGCGGCGGTGGATTTCACTCCCCGGAGGCATCAAAATGCAGCCCAGTGAAGTGTTTAAACTGGTAACCATTATGTATATGGCGAGCTTTTTCAAACGCCGATTAGATGTATTAAATGATTTTAAACGTGTGCGTTGGGTGGCAGTACCGATTGCGATTGGCGCGGCGTTTATTTTATTGACGCGCGATTTGGGTTCGGCAATGGTGGTATTGGCGATTGCGATTGCGTTGTTATTTTTGGCAAATTTGCCTGCGCGATGGTTTTTGTTTGTGGTAGGCGTGGGTGCGTCTGTGGTGGCGATGGTGATTGCCACGTCTGAATTTCGGATGCGCCGTATTAGCGTAATGTGGCAGCCTTGGAAAGACCCAACAGGCACGGGTTATCAAAGCATGGGTTCATTGATGTCTATCGAACGCGGTGGCTGGTTTGGCGAAGGCTTGGGCAATGGCATTTTCAAACGTGGCTTTTTGCCTGAAGCGCATACCGATTTTATCGCCGCCGTGATTGCTGAAGAGCTGGGTTTGGTGGCTTTGATTGGTTTGATTATTTGTTATGCTTGGATTGTGTGGCGCGCGTTTGCGATTGGTAAAAAAGCGCGTGATTTGGAATTGCATTTCAATTCATTTATCGCCATCGGGATTGGTGTGTGGGTGGCGGTGCAAAGTTTTATTAATATTGGTGTGAATATTAGTTTATTGCCAAACAAGGGTTTGACTTTGCCGCTGGTGTCGTATGGTGGCTCATCGTTGGTGATTATGATGATTGCATTTACCATGTTGTTACGCGTGGATTTTGAGAATCGTCAGAAGGAAAAAGGGATTATTTACCTTGACCCACATTGGGATAAACAACCAGAGCCTGAACCTGAACCGAAACCATCGGACGAAACCGAAGGGCAGCCTGAAAACGAATTAACAGAAAAATCAAAATCATGAGCAAAACATTTTTATTGATGGCAGGCGGCACAGGTGGACACATTTTCCCTGCGCTGGCGGTTGCCCAATCATTGAAACAACAAGGACATCAAGTCGTTTGGCTGGGCAGCAAAGACAGCATGGAAGAACGCTTGGTGCCACAACACGGCATCACGTTGGAAACCATCGCCATGAAAGGCGTGCGTGGTAATGGTTTGAAACGCAAGCTGATGTTGCCGTTTACCTTGTGGCAAACGGTGCAAGCTGCCAAAGACATTATTCAACGCCATCAGATTGATGCGGTGATTGGATTTGGTGGATTTGTAACCTTCCCAGGCGGTATGGCAGCGAAATTTTTGGGCGTGCCGATTGTGATTCATGAGCAAAATGCGGTGGCTGGTTTGTCCAATAAAGTGTTGGCAAAATGGGCAGCGCGTGTGTTGTACGCCTTTCCCAAAGCGTTTGAGCAATATCCTGATGGTTTGGTGGGTAATCCCGTTCGTGCCGAAATTGCACAACTTCCCGAACCGAAACAACGTTTTGCGGAACGTTCAGGCAGCCTGAATGTGTTGGTGGTGGGTGGCAGTTTGGGTGCACAAGTTCTGAATGAAATCGTGCCGCAAGCATTAGCCATGTTGCCCGAAGCACAACGCCCCCATGTAACCCACCAATCGGGTCGCAACAAATTAGACGCGCTGAAACAAGCCTATGCACAAGCCAATGTTCAGGCGCAATGTATTGAATTTGTTGATGATATGGTGTCTGCTTATCGCGATGCCGACATTGTGATTTGCCGAGCTGGTGCCTTGACGATTGCTGAATTGACGGCGGCTGGTGTGGGCGCGTTGCTGGTGCCTTATCCGCATGCGGTGGACGACCATCAAACCGCCAATGCCCGATTTATGGTATCAGCGCAAGCAGGTTTGCTGCTGCCACAATCCGAATTGACCGCCGCAAAATTAGCCGAAGTTTTGGCTGGACTCACGCGCGAAACCTGTTTGCAATGGGCGGAACAAGCCCGTACATTGGCATTGCCCAATAGTGCAGATGATGTGGCGCGAATTGCCATTGAAGTTGCCAAATAAATTTTCAGGCAGCCTGAAATTGAGAAAAATACGCAAAAAATATGCGAATCAGCGCGGATTGTGCTAAAATTTTTGATTTACCCATTTATTATTTATTTAACTTAAATGCAAGAAAGGTCGCCCATGAGCGCAACTATTGAACAATTAGAAAATTTAGAACGCAAAATCGTTGTTACCGTAAAATGGGACGACATTAATGCTGAATTTGATAAACGCTTGAAACAAACTGCTAAAAAAGCACGAATTGATGGTTTCCGCCCCGGTCATGCGCCTTTGAAAATGGTTGCATCTATGTATGGTGCGAGCATTCAAAATGACGTGTTGAACGATTTGGCACAAGCTGCGTTCAATCAAGAAATCGTTGAACAAAAAGTACGCATTGCCGATTTATTGCGCGTTGAAGCCGTTGAATCAGCAGAACAAAATGACCAAGAATTCAAAGCAGCGTTTATTTTTGAAGTGTTGCCTGAAGTGAATTTGGCTGATTTGTCTGCATTGAACATTGAAAAATCAGTTGCCAGCGTAGGTGATGCAGAAGTTGACCAAACCATCGATATTTTGCGTAAACAACGCACACGTTACAACCGTGTTGAGCGTGAAGCCCAAAATGAAGACCGTGTAATTATTGATTTTGCAGGTAAAATTGATGGTGTGCCATTTGATGGCGGTTCATCTGAAAATTACGCTTTTGTATTGGGTCAAGGTCAAATGTTGCCTGAATTTGAAGCTGGCATCTTGGGCTTGAAAGAAAATGAAAGCAAAGATGTGGAAGTGAACTTCCCAGAAGATTATCATGGCAAAGATGTGGCTGGTAAAACCGCCGTATTTACCATTACCGTGAAAAATGTGGCTGCGGCTGAATTGCCTGCGGTTGATGAGCAATTTGCGAAAGCATTGGGTATTGCCGATGGCGATGTTGCCAAAATGCGCGAAGAAGTGAAGAAAAATGTATCACGCGAAGTAAAACGCCGCGTTGATGCACAAAATGTTGAAGCGGTGATGGCGGCTTTGCGTGAAGCGCATCAATTTGATTTGCCACGCAGCTTGGTTAATAGCGAAGCAGAACGTTTGGCAGAAGAAATGAAACAAAACTTTGTACAACAAGGTTTGGATGCCAAAGATTTGCAGTTGCCTGCGGATATGTTCACTGACCGCGCTGAAGAGCGTGTGAAATTGGGCTTGATTTTGCCAGTATTGGTAGAGCAAAACCAACTGAACCCAAGCGAAGAGCAAATCAAAGCGATTGTAACGGAATTTGCTGAAAGCTATGAAGACCCACAAGAAGTGATTGATTGGTATTTTGCAGACCGCCAACGTTTGCAAGGCCCAATGAATTTGGCTTTAGAAGCCAATGTGGTGGATTTTGTATTGGGCAAAGCGAAGGTTACTGAAAAAGCGTTGAGCTTTGATGAAGTGATGGCTGCACAATAATTATTTGAGAATCGTGCTGAAACGGAATATCGTTTCAGCACGATTTTATTTTCAGGCTGCCTGAAAATCAATCATCAATATAATAATCGGTTTAATTTTATGATAATTATGATTTTGCAGCGAAATGCCATTTTGTGTTAAGATTTGAATTCATTTATTTCATGTCGGCAAAGGATATTATGATGATGACCATTCCAACTTTACCTCGTTTATTGGCGGCGGCAACCATTTGTGCTGCTTTAAGTGCTTGCGGTGGTGAAAGTACAGCACCATCAGCATCAACGGTAGCAGCATCAGCACCTTCTGAATCATCTCCAACAGCTCAAAATGCCAGTTCAGTATCAGCAGGAACTGCTGTGAATTTACCTGCTGATGCGCCTGTGGTAACCGTGGTTACAACGGGTAAAACACGTCCATTTTCATATACTGAAACCGATGGCAGCGTAACGGGTTTGGACGTTGATGTCATTAGCAAAATTGGTGAAGCGCAAGGTTTCCGTGTGCAAATTCATAAGCGTCCATGGCAAAATTTGTTCACAGAAGTGGAAACCAGCCAGTATGAATTAGCCATTTCAGGTATTTCTTATACGCCTGAACGTGCTGAAAAATATGAATTATCCAATAGCTATGCTTTAAATCCTAGCGTATTGATGTTTACTAACCCAGATTTGGAAAATAAAATTAAAGATTTGAAATCTTTAAGAAATATTCCTAATTTATCGGTGGGTGTGTTGGATGGTTCTAAACACATGAAGCAGATGACGGAAGCAGGTGTGGGTAATTTGAAAACATTCAAAACCACTTATTTGCTGTTCACCAGTTTGCTAAAAGGTGAAACCGATGTGATTGCACAAGATGGCTTGTTGCTGCGACCATTGGCGCAAGAAAATCCGAATACCAAAACCTATACATTCACTTATGAAGATGAAAAAGAGCCTTCTGCTCAATTGGTTATCCTGATGAAAAAGGGTAATACAGACTTGTTGAAAAAAGTGAATACAGGTTTGGCAAAAATTCAGGCAAATGGTGAATTAGAAAAAATTCACAAAAAATGGTTGGGTGATACAGCCAAAAACACACCTGCAAAATAATCTTTTATTTTAAGCGAAATCATGTTCTAATAAGCAGTTTAGAACATGATTTTTTGTTTCAGGCTGCCTGAACATTTTTAAATAAAATAGGATAACTATGTTTCCCGAAATCCAAAATAATACTTTAATCCCCACCGTGATTGAACAAAGTGGTCGTGGCGAACGTGCTTTTGATATTTACTCACGCCTATTGAAAGAACGCATTATTTTCTTGGTTGGCCCTGTCAATGACCATACTGCCAATTTGGTGGTGGCGCAATTACTGTTTTTGGAAAGTGAAAATCCTGACAAAGACATTTATTTTTACATCAACAGCCCCGGTGGTAGCGTAACCGCAGGCATGAGTATTTACGATACCATGAATTTTATTAAACCCGATGTGCAAACCTTGTGCTTGGGACAGGCGGCGAGTATGGGTGCGTTTTTGCTGTCGGCAGGTGCCAAAGGCAAACGTTTTGCCTTGCCCAATAGTCGCATTATGATTCATCAACCGTTAATTAGTGGCGGTTTGGGTGGTCAAGCGTCTGATATTGAAATTCATGCTAAAGAATTGATTAAAATTAAAGAAAAATTAAATCGCTTGCTGGCTGAACACACAGGTCAATCATTGGAACAAGTTGAGCGCGACACCGACCGCGACAATTTCATGTCAGCACAAGCTGCGATGGAATATGGCTTGATTGACAAAGTGGTTACATCGCGTGATGATTCAACCGTGAAATAATGTGAAAAAATAGGGTGTTACATCCTAATTATGCACATTGATGGATTTTCAGGCAGCCTGAAACAGCAAAAAAGGTTTCAGGCTGCCTGAAATTTGTTAAAATTTTGAATTCCCCATTTTATCAATCACAGGCACTCCCATCATGTCCGTTTACACCAGCGTCAGCGATGACGAAATGCGCCAATTACTTACACGCTATTCCATTGGCGAATTTCAATCATTACAAGGCATTGCACAAGGCATTACCAATAGCAACTATTTTCTACACACCACCACAGGCACCTATGTGCTGACGGTATTTGAAGCATTGACTGCCGAAGAATTGCCCTTTTTTCTGAAATTAAAACAACATTTAAGTGAAAATGGCGTGGCTTGCCCCAGTCCCATCGCGCAAACCAATGGACAATTTGACGCACAATTAGCAGGCAAACCCGCTTGCATCGTCAGCAAACTAACAGGACGCGATACCGCCAGCCCTACCGTAGGACAATGCTTTAGCACAGGCGCGATGTTAGCCAAAATGCACTTGGCAGGTGCCACCTTTCCCGAGCGCATGGACAATCCGCGACATGCCGACTGGTGGACGAACAGCGCAGCCAAATTAACCCCCTTTTTAGACGACCAAGACGCACAACTGCTCCAACAAGAAATCGCCTATCTGGCACAACACCCCGACACACAACTGCCAAGCGGCATCATTCACGCCGATTTATTCAAAGACAACGTGTTGCTAGATGGCGAACAAGTGGCTGGATTTATTGATTTTTATTATGCGTGTAATGGCAGCTTTGTGTACGATTTAGCCATCGCTATCAACGACTGGGCGCGACACCACGACAACCGCCTCAACCCTGAATTAAGACAAGCCATGATGGACGGCTACCAAAGTGTCCGCCCATTAAGCACCGAAGAATTAGATTACTTGAATACCGCCCATCGTGCGGCGTGTGTTCGCTTTTGGGTATCACGCTTGCTGGATTTCCATTTACCAGCCGAAGGCGAACTCACCTTCATCAAAGACCCCAATGTATTCCGTGATTTATTACTCACATTTCATTAAATGAGTTTGCTTGAAATCGCCAGAACGTGGCGTTGCGCCGCCACACCCACGCTAAAGGGACTGGCACGGAACGTTTTGCGTTCATGGCAACGGTTTCCATTCTATTAAAGGACACATAAACATGCTATATCATCCAGACGTGATGGGCGTTGATGCGCTCGCTGCTAAAATTCGCAAAGTACCCAATTTCCCAAAAGAGGGCATTTTATTTCACGACATTACCACCGTATTGCAAAGCCCTGAATATTTCCGTTTGCTAGTAGATTTATTCACTTACCGCTACATGGGGCAAAAAATTGACGTGGTCGCAGGTTTGGATGCGCGAGGATTTATCATTGGCGCGGCGTTGGCGTATCAACTCAATGTGGGTTTTGTGCCGATTCGCAAAAAAGGCAAATTGCCGTTTGAAACCATTTCCCAAACCTACGCGTTGGAATACGGCGAGGCAACCGTAGAAATTCACAAAGACGCGATTCAGCCCAAAGCCCGCGTGTTGTTGGTAGATGATTTGGTGGCAACAGGTGGCACGATGTTGGCTGGCGTGGAACTGATTCGCAAATTGGGCGGCGAAGTGGTGGAGGCGTGTGCGATTTTGGAATTTACCGATTTAGACGGCGGCGAAAAAATCCGCAATAGCCAAGTACCGTTGTTTACTTTGTTACAAAATGATGGGGCAATGTAATTGATTATAAAAAACATGTAAAATCAGATGGTTTTGCATGTTTTTTTAGTTTCAGGCTGCCTGAAATGTTATTTAAAGATGCAAACCGTTTCGTGCCACCAACCCAAAAGCGTGGGTGCAGCGGCAAGACGCCGCGTTCCCTGTAAAAAATTAGCTATCGATTGGTTTGTAGCATAGGGGCTAATGATATTTCATTTTACACTTGCTTTTGCTGAACAAAATGTCATCAGTCCCTAGGGGCTAATGACAATTCAAAAAAAGAGGCAAAGGATTTAAGATATTGTTTGCACACAATCCATCCTAAACCTTTGCCATGTCCCGAATCACGCTTACAAATGAAACATGGTCAAGACTGCTTCCCATTTTGAAACAGCTTGGCATTTATCGCAAGAAAAATTTACGCAAAACAGTAGAAGGTATCCTTTTCCGTTTGCGTACAGGTTGCCAATGGGCAGATATACCAAGCTGTTTTGGTAAAGCAAATAGCATTTGCCAAAGTTTTAATCGCTGGTCTAAACGTGGAATTTTTACCAAATTATTTAATCATTTAGCAAAAAATCCTGATATGGAATGGATTTTTATGGATGGCAGTTATATTCGTGTTCACCAACATGGTATGGGAGCACAATCTACTGAACATGAGGCTGTTGGTAAAAGTGTTGGTGGTCATACATCTAAAATTCATTTGGCTGTTGATGCTTGTGGCAATCCAATTGAGTTTATTATTACGGCTGGCAATGTTAATGATATTGTTGTTGCACCTAACTTATTAGAACAATTGGATTTAAGTCATAATGAAACCATTTGTGCTGATAGGGGTTTTGACAGCGATGCTTTTCGTCAATTGATTACATCCAAACAAAGTCAAGCCAATATTCCATATAAGAAAAATAGAGAACATCTTAATAGTAATATGGATTGGTATTTGTATAAAATCAGACATTTGGTAGAAAACGCGTTTGCACGTTTAAAACATTTTCGTGCGGTAGCAACTCGATACGATAAATTAAAGCGTAATTATGAAAGTACGGTTGCATTAGCTTGTTCTTTGATTTGGTTGAAATTATAGACTAATTGTCATCAGCCCCTAGCGAAAGGCTGCTTGAAAATGGAAAATCTACTATAATGCCCAGTTCTTAAAAATCATTCAGGCAGCCTGCCATGTCAATTAATAGTAATACAATTATCACACCACAACTCATTGCTTTTGAACAACCTTTCGCATTGCAAAACGGTCAGACGTTGCCACGTTTTGATTTAATCATTGAAACGTATGGGACGTTGAATGCCGCTAAAAGTAATGCGGTGCTGATTTGCCACGCGCTGTCAGGTACGCATCACGTTGCTGGACGCCATCATCCGAGCGATAAACACGCTGGTTGGTGGGATAATATGGTCGGCTCGGGGAAACCGATTGATACGGATAAGTTTTTTGTGGTGGGTTTGAATAATTTGGGCGGTTGTGCAGGGAGTACGGGGCCGTTGTCGCAAAATCCTGAAACGGGTTTGGATTATGGCGCGGATTTTCCTGTGGTAACGGTGCGCGATTGGGTGCGCTCGCAGGCTTTGCTGGCTGACCATTTGGGGATTAAGGAATGGGCGGCGGTGGTTGGTGGCAGCTTGGGGGGAATGCAGGCGTTGCAATGGACGATTGAGTTTCCGAAACGGGTGCGTCATGCGCTGGTTATTGCGTCGTCGCCGCGTTTGAGTACGCAAAATATTGCGTTTAATGATGTGGCGCGTCAGGCGATTTTGACCGACCCTGATTTTCACGGTGGACATTACACGCGCCATCAAACCAAACCACGTCGTGGCTTACGCATTGCGCGGATGATGGGACACATTACTTATTTGGCGGAACACGGATTGGGCAAAAAATTTGGGCGACAATTACGCGATAATGAATACAAATTCAATTATGATGTTGATTTTGAAGTGGAAAATTATTTGCGTTATCAAGGCGATAAATTTGCTGACCATTTTGATGCCAACACATATTTATTGATGACCAAAGCATTGGATTATTTTGACCCTGCAGCGGAACATGGCAATCATCTGGCAACGGCTTTGGCGAATGTGCAAGCGAAATTTTTTGTCGCCAGTTTTAGCAGCGATTGGCGGTTTGCGCCATCGCGTTCACATGAATTGGTGAAAGCCTTGATTGCGGCGCGTAAAGATGTGCAATATGTGGAAGTGCCATCGCATCATGGACACGACGCGTTTTTGATGGAAGATGAACCCTATATCAACGCAGTACGCGCTTTTATGGTCAATATTAAGGTGTGATGCGATGAAAGAAACGTTGATTGGTATCAGTGTGTTGGCGTTGCTGCTGGTGGCTTATGTGAATTTGCCAATGGAATGGCGGCGACATAAAGACATTAAAACAGGTAATACATTGATTACCCAAGTAGAAAATTATCAAAAACAGCACAACAGGCTGCCTGAAAATACAGATGAAACCACATTGCAACAATTGGGATTTCGCAAAAATAAGCAAGGTTGGCAACCGAATTATCGTAAATTGGGTGCAACGCAATTTCAGATTATTTATGAAGATGGCTACACATCGCCATTTTTAGCATGGGATTCGCAAGCGCGAACGTGGGCTTTGGTGAAATAATGAATTGAAATCAATTTGTTAAATTTAGGGAAAAGAGTGGATGACGTATCCACTCTTTTTTTGTATGTAAACATCATTCAACAAAATGAGTGATTTAATCAATTATTTAAGTCTCAAAATATTGTAAAGTGGCGAGAGCTTTTGCATAAAATTGCAACAGCTTTTGCATCAGTAAATTTTAAAAATTGCAGCAGCTTTTGCATCACTTAACCCCCATTTAAACGCGATTTAAATGGGGTTAAAACATCTAAAATTTATACACCATGTTGTCCTCGTAACGAGCAGAATAATTAAGTCCCGTTACCAAACTCACTTTGCGATACCCTGCAAACCGCTCCCATCCATCTAGCTTGTATCCAATCACCAAGTCTAGATAATCCAAAAATTCAGAACGCGTTGAGCTAAAGAACACAAACGGCGGTCGCACCACACTCATCAACTTAAGAAACTCAACCATGCCAAAGTACACATCATTATAATATGCGCCCTGCGCTGTGCAGACGTACGGTGGGTCAAGCAATAACAGTACTTTATCCTGTCCCTCAAACTGCGGCAGCAAATCAGCATACGATTGCGATACAATCTCTAGCCCATCCAAATAGCCGTCCGCGCTCTCGTAATCGCTCAAGCGCACACGATTATAAAATCCGTGCTGCATCAAATCATCTAGTGTTCGAGCTTGCTGACCGCTAAATAAAATCCAGCTTGCTACGCTCGCCACATCTACATAACCGCCAAATGTTTGTAGCGTGGTCTGAACTACCGCTTTGAGTGCTGGTGTCAGCTTGGTTTTGCGTGGGTAATCTTTGAGTAAATCAAAGATAATTTGTCGCAAACGATTGGTGTCATCAATATGCTGCAAGCGCGTGGCATAGCCATCAAAATCATTGTAAATCACACGCGCCGCAGGTTTGCAGCGTTTTGCCGT
>JBHARQ010000006.1:0-9865 GCA_041831015.1 Simonsiella sp.
ACTCATTGCCCAAAATCCAACACATTATATAATTAAATTCACAAAACACTATTCTATCCAACCAGTAATCTATTAAAATAAAAGCACTTTTTATTTTAATCATCGATTTTATGCGGAAATTCATCAAAATGGTATTGAAACTGTTTGGGCTGGCACTATTGAGTTTGATGCTCTTAATAGCGTTTAGCGCATGGCAAGTATATGACTACGCACAGCACAAACGCCCATTACCCAGACACGCCGATGCAGTTGTCGTATTAGGTGCGGCAGCGTGGGGCAATAATCCATCGCCCGTTTTTCGGGAGCGCATTAATCATGGCGTTTCACTGTATCGCAAAAACCAAGCGCGAAAAATCATTTTCACAGGCGGTACACCCAAATTTGGCTATCCCACCGAAGCGGAAGTGGCAAAACGCTATGCCCAAAGCAAATTTCTCGTGCCTGCCAACGACATTATATTAGATACCGAATCACACAATACCTATGATAATGTGTACAACACACGCGCATTAATGAGCCAGCATGAATTAAATAGCATCATTATTGTCAGCGACCCCGACCATTTGGCACGCGCTTTGGCAATCGCAACGCATTTGGGATTAAATGCCAGCGTATCTGCCACGCCCAGCAGCCGTTATTATGCAAATCGGGAAACACGTTTGAAATTTATGGTGATGGAAGTGATGGCATTGGCATATTTTCGCTTACAAGTTTTATTTAAAGCTGTCTGAAATCTGAACTATGCGCCGTGAAACGTCAATTTTCCTAAAAATGTCAAATCACACGCCCAAATTGTCAGCATTTGTGTTGCGAATTTTCCACGAAATTCGCCCGATTGGGCTAAAACTGACAAATTTTGTCTAAATTTTGTAAATTTTCAGGCTGCCTGAAAGAGTGTCGCAGTGATGCCACAAAAATAAATCAATATAAATCATCATTTTATTAAAAATGGCACAATTTAGGCACGCATACTGCTACAATATCTGCAAGTGAGCGACGATGAGTTGCTTGACCAAATAAACAAATTTCTTTCTTCCCTTCCTAATGGAGACAAAAACATGAAAACGATGCAAAAAGGTTTTACATTGATTGAGTTGATGATTGTAATTGCAATTATCGGTATTTTGGCAGCTATCGCATTGCCTGCTTACCAAGACTACACTGTACGTACTCGCGTAACTGAAGGTTTGACTTTGGCTGAATCTTTGAAAACAGCGATTGCTTCTGAAGTATCTACTCCAAACGACTTGAATGTAACCATCACTGAGTGGAACAAGCAAGCTAACAACAAAGGTGCAACTTCTAAATACGTTGGTAGCGTATTGGGTGATGCTACTACTGGTGTAATTACTGTAACTTTCGTTCCTACTGCTGTAGGTGTAGGTGCTAGTGAAAATACTTTGTTGTTGACCCCATGGGTTCGTAGTACAGAAGCTGGTCAATCTTTGGAATCTGCATTGGCTGACGGTGCATCTGGTGTAATTGACTGGGCTTGTACTTCTGAAACCAACAATACAGCTGGTAAACAAAAAATTACTGCAGCTACTGGTACTATGAAAAACAAATTTGTACCTTCTGCTTGCCGCTAATACTTTAGCTGACACAGTTTGAAGTCTATGTAGGGATTTTCCCCCAACCAAGAAACTCGCTACGGCGAGTTTCTTGGCGTTTAAGGGGTATGATAATAATATAATGACTGATAACAATAAAATGTCAAAGGAAAATATAATGAAACGACAACAAGGTTTTACGCTAATTGAATTGATGATAGTGATTGCTATCATTGGTATTTTAGCAGCATTAGCACTGCCAGCTTATCAAACATATTCCATCCGAACACGGGTTACAGAAGGTTTGATATTGGCAGAAGGTTTGAAATCATCTATTGGCAGCGAAGTCACATCTTTTAATGATTTAGAAATCGTTGTAGGGACTTGGAATGCAAAAGCCGATGGCAAAGGTTTGACATCCAAATATGTAGATTCTATCCAAGGTGATATCAAAACTGGCACTATTACGATTAATTACAATCGGGAAACCACCAGTTTGCCAGCAGGACGCACGATTTTATTAACCCCATGGGTACGAACCGATGAAACAGGAATGCCATTGCCACAAGCATTAACCGAAGGTAAAAAAGGCGTGGTGGATTGGGCGTGTACTTCAGCAAGTAATTTGACCGCAACCAAACGGAATATTACTGCTCCTGTCAGCACATTACCATCACAATATGCACCTGCGGAATGTCGTTAATTTTTGTTTTCAAAATAAAAAGGCTGCCTGAACATGGATTCAGGCAGCCTTTTTCTATAGCTAATTCACTTTTAAATCGCTACAGCGTTGGCTCGCCTTGCTGTACTACTTGTACTATCTTCGGCTCGCCGCCTTGTAGCGATTCAAAATTGAATCAGCTATATTTTTTAACCCGTTAATTGCTTGCTAATCAATTTTTTCAACGGCGGCAAATTATTACTAATTCTCAAAGTCGCATCACGCAATACTTTCACAGGCGCGTGGTCGGTGGTGAAAAACGTAACCATCGCATTGGTACCGTGATATAACGGGCGTGTATGTAATTGATGTTTCAAATTATACATTTCCAATAAACCCGTTTCGCCGATGTCGCGTCCTTTTTGTGCGGCTTGGATAATCAATTTGGACAAAATATCCGTGCTTTCCAAACCCAAATTATAGCCGTGCGCGGTTACAGGGTGCATTCCCACCGCCGCATCGCCAATCAATGCGCTGCGAACGCCATAAAATTGCTTGGCATGAACGCCCACCAATGGATAGCTATGAACCGTACCCGCGCTTTCCATCTCACCCAATTTACCACGCAACATTTTCTGCGCTTCTTTCGCCAACGCATCGGGCGACAAATCCAATAATTCATGCGCTTTGGTATTGGTAATCGTGATGACGCAATTGGTCAGATGCTCTTCCAATGGCAGCAACGCCAATGTGCGCCCGTAGAAAAAACATTCGCTGGCAGTATGTTGATTTGAAATCGAATGTTTGGTGCGGAACACAATCACGGTGCGTCCAAAATCGTGCATATCCGCCGCAATGCCTAATTGACGGCGCGTTTGCGAAAAACGGCTGTCTGCCGCCACCAATAATCGGGCGGTTAAAATATCGCCATTTTCTAATTCTACCAAGGCTTGATTGGCATTGGTTTCCACCCGTTTCACACCCACACCGCAACGCAATTCCACATTGTGCATTTCAGCCACTTCTTCATAAGCGGCGCGGCGGATATTGTGATTGGAAATCAAATTGCCCAAACGGTCGGTTGCGCCGCCACGCGCTTGGGTGGGTTCGGGGAAATGCAGCGTGTAATCAGAGGTACCGTTATACACTTTCGCATCGCGCAGACGGTAAATTTCCGCTTCAGGAATGCGCTGCCACATGCCCAAATGCTGCATGATTTCGCGTGAACGATGGGTCAGCGCAATTTCGCGTCCATCATAAGCAGGATTTTGCAGCGACTCCAATGGTGCTTTTTCAATGACCGTGATTCGTAAGTTACTGTTTTTAAATTGTCTTGCAAATGCCAGTCCAGCAGGGCCACCGCCGACAACAATGATATCGGTATTCATAAACTGCCTTGTTCATAATGGGTTTAAAAGAACAGTTATTATATTTCAGGCAGCCTGAAAGTGTAAGGCAAAAATTGCCCATTTCATTTTAGCAGGCGTTTAATTTACCAGAACGCGCGTCTTGCCGCGCACCACGCTTTTGGGTAGTGGCACGGAACGGTGCGTTCTTCGTAGCGTCAATGTAGCGTGGGCTTTGCCCACGATTAAGCGACGTCATTTTCAGGCTGCCGTCATCGTGGGCAAAGCCCACGCTACCATTTTTTCTACGGAGAACGAAAGCCTAACGTGCCACCACCCAAAAGCGTGGGTGCGGCGGCAAGACGCCGCGTTCCCGACAAAATATCTGCAATTTATTTTCAGGCAGCCTGAAAAATCGTTAAAATACCGCTATTAATATCAAACACACAGCATTATGAACATTATTTTTGGGCAACACCCACCGATACCGCAGGGCAGCGCGGTAACCATTGGCAATTTTGACGGCGTCCATCAAGGACATCTCCATATTTTACAAACGCTTAAACAGCAAGCCGAACAACGCAATTTATCTACCACCGCCATCATCTTTGAACCCCAGCCCACCGAATTTTTTATGCAGCAACGCCAACAGCCAACACCGTATCGGCTTACCCCGTTGCGCGATAAAATTCAACTGCTGCAACAAACAGGTTGTCTGAATAATATTTATATTCAAAGATTTAATCATCAGTTCGCCAATCAGTCCGCCCAAGATTTTATCCAGCATACTTTGTTAGGCAATTTGAACACGCGCTATTTGTTGGTGGGTGATGATTTCCGTTTTGGCAAACAGCGCGGTGGCGATTTTGAATTATTGCAATCTTACCCGCAATTTATCACTGAAAATACGCCCAGCGTGTTGGTTTCAGGCTGCCGTGCCAGCAGCACCGCCGTGCGTCAAGCCTTGGCGGCTGGCGATTTGGCGATGGCGCGGCACATTTTGGGGCATGATTATGTGTTGAGCGGGCATGTCAAACACGGTGCGAAGATAGGGCGTACATTGGGCGTTCCGACTGCGAATGTGCATTTGCCATCGCATCGTTATGCGGTGAGTGGCGTGTTTATTGTGCGCGTGTCGGGCAGTTTTGGCGAGCGCGAAGGCGTGGCGAGCTTTGGTGTGAATGCGACAGTATCCGACAATCTGATTCCTAAATTGGAAGTTCATTTATTTGATTATTCAGGGAATTTGTATGGCGAGCGCATTCATGTTGCCTTTTTACACAAATTGCGCGATGAAATGAAATTTTCAGGATTGGAAGAATTAAAACAATATATTCAATTAGATATTCAGCAAGCAAAAGATTGGTTGATGAATCATCAAAAAAAATGATACAAAAATAAGAGGGCGGAAGAGATATCCGCCCTTTAGGAGCTGATGGAATGTCATTAGCCCCTAATCATGACATCAATTATTTTGATGATTTAGGTTTCCATGTTAAATCGGGCAAATTCCAGCCGCGATACACCGCCAACATCCGAATGCCAAAAATCAACGCCATGGTGCTGACGCTGCGAATCCATTCATTCACATCGGTTTTCAGCAGCAATAAATAATACGCGCTGCCAATCAATGATGCGGTGATGTAAATCTCTTTTTGCAACACAAGCGGAATTTGACGGCAAACAATATCACGAAACACACCCCCAATAATGGCGGTAAACACGCCCATCATCATCACAATCGGCGCACTCATGCCACGCGACAACGCCGCTTCAATGCCAATCACGGTAAACGCTGCCAGCCCCAACGCATCAAACCAACGCAACGCTTTATCCAATTTTTCCACAAAATGATAAAACACTTGCACCACCAGCGACAACGACACAATAAAATACAAATAATTCAAATCATGCAGCCAAAAAATAGGGTGGCGATTCAGCAATAAATCGCGCAATGTGCCACCACCCACGCTGCCTAAAACCGATACAAAAAATGCGCCAAACATGTCAAATTGTAAACGTTTGGCTAACACGGTGGCGGCAATGGTACAAGCTGCCACGCCCACCATATCCAGCGCGTAAACCAATGTACTGGTTGGTAAAGTATTTGATAAATCAATCATTTATTCATTTCCCTTTGTTTTATCTGTTTTTTTGATGCGTCGTTGTTTGCGTTTGGCGAGCCACCATTTCATGCGTAATTTTAAGTCATATTGGATAGAGCCATAACCAAATATAAACAATAAGATAGCAACAGGTAAGGTGAAATAATAACCCACTCGGGTATAACCCCAAGTCCCAATCACGCCGCCCAGTAGAAAACTGACCATCATCAGCGAAAAAAAGCGTACTTTTTTCCAGTTGGGTTCAACATTGGGAAGGCGTGGATTGTTTTTGCGGCTATAGTACAAAATTTTTGATAATTCAATGCCCAAATCGGTTGCCGTGCCTGTCATGTGGGTGGAGCGTACCGCGCTGCCTGAAAGCACCGACATCACCGTATTGTGCATTCCCATAATAAAACACAAGGCAAACGTGATGACCAATTCACGCACCGCCACATAATCCGCAAAAATGGTCGCCAATACACCCAAACCCAGCAAATAAATCGCTTCTATCCACATGGAGACGCCATAGCTGCTGCGTCCACGTTGGCGTTGTACCCACAAAATTGTCCAATTTGCGTGTGCGGCACCCAACACAAAACAGCACACCCCCACCAATGCCGAACCTGCCAGCCGCCATTCGCCCAAAATAATGTTATCTGCCGTATGTGATAATGAGCCTGTTACATGCGAAGTATAGCTGCTGACCGCAAAAAAGCCACCTGCATTAATCGCCCCAGCCAACATCGCCATGACGTAGCCCAGCAAACGAAATCGGATATCGGAAATCGTTTGCTTATCCAAATAGGGTTTATCGGCTTGCCAAAAGGGGCGGTGTTGGCGGATGGGACGGTATGATGAAGGTTTCATATCAATCAATTTTTTTGATGTTTAAAAAATCAGGCAGCCTGAAACGGTTGTTTACAGTTCGCCATGTTGTAAACGGGTTACCAAAATATCGCAACATTGCTGCAAAATATCACGCGTTTCTTTGAAATTGCCCGTGTACCAAGGGTCTGGCACATGGTCGTAACGGCTGTTTTCAGGCAATACATCGGTAATTTTAAATAATTTTTTATCTTTGCGGAAACGTTGTTGCATATCGCGCAAATTGCTGTCGTCCATCACAATCAAATAATCGTAGGTGTCCCAGTCGCTATTTTGCACACGTTTACTCACAAAATCGTTGGAGGCAATGCCCAAACCGTCCAAAATATCCGCCGTGCCACAGTGCATATATTCGCCATCATGCCAACCCGAAGTCCCTGCGCTGCTCACGCTCACCGCCAAACCACGCTGCATAGCCGTTTCACGAAACAAATATTCTGCCATTGGCGAACGACAAATATTCCCCAAACAGACAAACATGATTTTTTTCATATATTTATCCAATCATCAAAATTTTTAATCAAATAATTTTCCCTGTAATAACAATGCTTTTACAGGTGCAAAATCAGCACGATGTTCAGGCAGCACGCCATATTGTGCCAATGCCGCCAAATGCGCTTTGGTGCCATAACCTTTATGTTTTTCAAAACCATATTGCGGATAGCGTTTGGCTAATTCATACATTTCCGCATCACGCGCTGTTTTTGCCAAAATGGAGGCGGCGGAAATGGCAGCGATTTTGCTGTCGCCTTGCACTACCGCTTCCGCTTGAATATTTAAATCGGGCGGAATGCGATTGCCATCAATCCACACTTTTTCAGGCTGCGTGGACAAACCTTGCACCGCACGTTTCATTGCCAGCATGGTGGCGTGTAAGATGTTGTATTGCAAAATTTCTTCGGGCGATGCAGACGCGATACACCATGCAGTTGCTTGTTGTTTAATCAATTCGGCTAATGTGTCGCGTTTTTTTTCCGATAATTTTTTGGAATCGGTTAAATGCGGTAATTGGTAATCGCTCGGCAACATCACGGCGGCGGCAAACACGCTGCCCACCAAACAACCTCGTCCTGCTTCATCTACGCCAGCATGACTAGTTAATACATTGTATTCATTCATATATCAAAATTTTTGATTTAAAAAAAGAAACAGGCTGCCTGAACGCGCAAATCCGTTTTCAGGCAGCCTGCTAATGGGTTATTATTTAGCAAAATCCATTTTGCAAACAAAGTGATAAGCACTGATTTCAAAACCATGTTGGAAATAAATGCGATGCGCGGTGGTGCGTTCGCCGCCGACATTGCTGTCAATATGGATTTCTTCAATATTGTTTTCGCTGGCAATTTGCTGAATGGCTAATAATAATTGTGTGCCATAGCCATTTTTGCGATATTGCGGCAGGGTAACCAAATCATCAATATGCAAATGGCGACCGCTGACCAAATTCGTTTCTTCACGGAAACCGCAGATTGCCACAGGATTGGTAATGCCAGCTTCAAAAATGCCCAATAAACGATAACCTTGCGGACGTTGCACCAAATTAATTTGTTCCACAAAACTGTTGATGTCTTTCAATTTTGGGCGTAAAACGCTCAATGCGGCAAATGCCAATGCGGTTTCGTGTGGCGCAATTTCGCGTAATTGGCTGCTCGGTTCGGTGTTGGTTTCCGTCTCGCTGACCGATTCGGTGGCAGGTGGTGTGGTGGGTTCGGTTTCGGCGGGCTGGCTGTTTTCGGGGGTAGCGTCTGGTTTTTCGGGTAAGCTGATGCCTTGTTCTGCCATCAATTCTTGGTAAGTCAGCACGCGCAAATCGTTGTCTGCGGCGAAATCCATCAAAAAGCGGAACATGCTTGGATTGATTTCTTGCAAACGCGGCACAATCGCCACGCAGCGCACTTTGTCCATCACAACAGGCTGCACCCATTCATGATAGGAGAGTCGGTTATCTTTATTGAAAGACGACAAAATGCCACACAAACGCTCCGCCCAATCGCTGGGACGGAACACTTTGCCTTTGCTGGTCGTGCCATGAATGATAATTTCGTCAGGTTCACAGACTATCATATAATCGGCTCTTCAAAATGGTTGAGAAACATCAATATTATAACCGATAGGCGCGTATTTTTGTTAGCTGGCAAAAAAATATCAGGCAGCCTGAAATCCAACGTTTCAGGCTGCCTGTTAATCACAATAACCGATTGATTATTTAGATTTTCTCATTTTTAAAATTTCAAAAATCATCGGCATTACAGAAATCACAATAATGGCAATGACCACTTTACCAAAATTATTCTTCACAATCTCCAAATTGCCAAAGAAATAACCCACATAAGTCAGCGACAACACCCACGCCAGCCCACCAATCACGTTATAACGCAAAAATTGCCCATAATGCATTTTACCCATACCAGCCACAAACGGCGCAAATGTTCGCACAATCGGCACAAATCGCGCCAAAATAATCGTTTTACCGCCATATTTTTCGTAAAACTCATGCGTTTTCGTCAAATATTCCTGTTTAAAAATACGCGAATTGGGGTTGGCAAATAATTTTTCGCCAAAATATTTCCCAATAATAAAATTCACCGCATCGCCAATAATCGCCGCCGCCAACAACACCCCCACCATCACATGCACACTCAAATTTCCACCACTTGCCGCCGCCACCGCGCCAGAAGCAAACAACAACGAATCCCCTGGTAAAAACGGCGTTACCACCAAACCCGTCTCGCAAAACACAATCAAAAACAAAATCGCATAAATCCACACCCCATAACTCGCCGACAATGCGGCAAGATGTTTATCAATATGCAAAATAAAATCAATAATATCCGTAATCATCTTTTTCAGGCTGCCTGAATTATTAAAAAAAGCGTATTGTAGGCGAATTTGCCGCAAACACAAGCCCTAATTGAGTGGTTAATAAACGGTTTCGTGGCGTTGCGCCGCCACACCCACGCTTTTGGGTGGGTGGCACGGAACCGTCCGCATTTCATCGCAATGATGTAGCGTGGGCTATGCCCACGATTCAGCCACGTCATTTTCAGGCTGCCTGACATCGCGGGCAAAGCCCACGTTACCCTTTTCTCTGCGAAGAACGCACTGTTTCGCACCACAAACCTAAAAGCGTGGTGCGCGGCAAGACGCGCGTTCCTGCTAAAATACGGAAATCTTTATTTTAGCTTCGCTGAACTTCGTTTCAGGCAGCTTTTCAGTACACGACAAAATTTAAATCGCACCACATGGAGCGGCGACGGCTCGTCGCCAATTTACTGAATTTCATCAAAATGAAACTAGTGGTGCTGTATTTTAAAT
>JBHARQ010000007.1:0-11779 GCA_041831015.1 Simonsiella sp.
CATGGCAAAACTCGCTGAAATTTTCGGGGTGTCGGTATGAATTTCTATAATTTCCATATCCAAGATTTTCGTGGTCGGGCATGGCATTTGGACAATGTACACGCCTATGCGTACCGCTTGTTGATTGATGAATATTATCTCAACGAAAAGCCATTGACTGCCGATGTAGAGATGTTGGCGCACAAAATCCGATACACCACTGAAACCGAAAAAGCGGCTTTGCGTGAAGTATTGGCGGAATTTTTTGTGTTGAAAAAAGGCAAATACCACCATGACCGTATTGACCGCGAAATCAAAAATTATCAGTACCGCCGCAACAAACCTGCCATGTTGAAACGCTTGGCAGAATTGGGCGTTGCTTTTGATAAAAATATGAGCGTGGCGGAGTTGTCGGCTTTGTTGGCTATGTATGACGATGATTTTTCGGTAACGGCTGGTAACGCTGGTAACGAAAAAGTAACGGCTGGTAACGAAACGAGTAACGAAGTGAGTAACGGCAATAGTAACGCTGGTAACGCATTGAGTAACGCAGAAAGACAAGCATTATACAAACAAAGACAACGCGAAAACGTGTTACTTGAATTGCAGGAATTGGGATTAAATCCCGATAAATCAATGAGTTTGAACGGCTTGAAAAATTTATTGGAAAAAGCGCGTAACGAAAAAGTAACGGCTGGTAACGAAACGAGTAACGAAGTGAGTAACGGCGAAATTTTGAGTAACGCAAAAAGTAACGGCAAAAAACACGCCATAACCAATAACCAAGAACCAGTAACCAATAAACAACAACAGCAACAATCGCGCGAAGAAAAAAATTTTTCGCAGCCTGAAAAACCCACAGCGCAAATTGACGTGTTGGCTGACGCATTGCCTGAACGCTTTGCCATGCACGCCAATTGGCAGCCTAACGACATGGATTTGGTCAATGGCTTGTTGCGCCGTGCCAAGTTGCCAAATTGGGATACAGGGTTGATTTTAGATGCAGCTTTGGATTTTGTGTCGTATTGGGTTGCACGCCCTGAAGTGATGCAAACAGCTATGCAATGGGACGCGGAATTTACACGGTCTGCTGCAAAATATCGCGCCAAATTTGGGCATAAA
This sequence comes from Simonsiella sp., assembly GCA_041831015.1. Taxonomy (GTDB): domain Bacteria; phylum Pseudomonadota; class Gammaproteobacteria; order Burkholderiales; family Neisseriaceae; genus Simonsiella. The sequence goes on from JBHARQ010000007.1 coordinate 1,102, forward strand.
TACGACACGACAACGTGGGAATTGAAATCACATGATGAGCAATCAACCACCGTAGTTACACAAACAGCCAATAACCACGCACCGACACAAAGCAAAACCAAGCAGTCTGTGATGACGTTAATGTCAGTTCGTGAAGCGGTTGTTTCAGACAGCCTGAAAACGGTGTTGCCGAAAAGCATTTCGCTGGTGTTGGTGGACGGGTTGCTGGATTTGTTGGGCAACAATTTGAAATATCCGCCTGCCGCCGACTCGTGGGAATTTACGCTGACAGCGTGGGCAAATGAGTTTGCACGCAGCCATTTGGGTGATGACGATGTTGGACGTGTCCAAGCTGCATTTAACGCTGCAAAAGCAAAAGCCACGCATCCTGACAACCATGAACGCCGTTTTCCTGACGTTGCTGACGTGCTGTCATGTCTCCCGATGAAACTGGTGCAGAAACAACTGGAACACAAGCTATCGCAGGAAGAGTGGGCGGAACAGTCAGCAAAAGGGCGCGAAAGAACGGCTGGATTAAAAGCGATGTTGAACAGAAAGGCAGCCTGAAAGGGAATAATCATGGAAGAGTTTTACAAGCGCATGGCGGCGCAATGGTATGTGAAGCGTGAACAGTATCGTTATGAAGGCGACTACAAGAAATATGCCCACGCTGAACGTGAATTGATGAATTATTTGAAAGCGGCTGGTCTGCCTGAAGATTGGCAGCCTGAAACGGAGATTGAAAATGATTGAACGTATTGTGAATTGGTTTCGTGTGGCAAAGCCTGAACCAAACAAAAAGGATTTTGCTATTCAACTCGGTTGTCATTTTGAAGAGTACGGAGAAATGTGCGATAGCTTGGGAATGTATGTGCATAAAGCACAAATAGACAGATTCGCAGACATACTCAAAAAAACAGATGTGGATGTAACAAAGCATACAGACAAAACAGCTTTATGCGATGCACTCTGCGACCAAATTGTAACAGCCGTAGGTGTTGGCTGCATGATGGGCTTTGATATGGTGGGCGCGCTGGAAGAAGTCATGAAGTCAAACGAAAGTAAGTTTGAAAACGGCGCGGCGGTGTTTGATGAAAACGGAAAAATCAAAAAGGGCAAAGATTATTTCAAGCCTGATTTGACGCGATTTGTGGGGGAGTGATGAAAACAGATGACGTTTTCCAAACCAATTTTTTAGCCCACGCGCAAATTTGGCGCGAAAAGTACCACCAAGAAAAACACGCTGGGAATATTAAAGAGATGGAGCATTGCCAGCGCGAATTTGAGGGCTACAACAGATTGCTGGTGGAGCCGTTAAAACTGGTGCTTGAACAGCGTGATTATGAATTTGCAGCGCGTGTGAATGTTAAAAATTTTCACGGGCGAGGAGTGAAAGATGAACAGTTATCAGAAGTTTGAGATGACCAAAGAATTTGGGGCGAAGTTAAAAGCGATGTTGGAACAAAAAGGTTGGGGTAATGAGTCTTTGTATGCCATCGCTGGACGTTTCAATACATTTGCGATTGATTCGCATAAAAGCCCTGTTGCGCCATCGGCGTTTGTAAGTTGGGCAAATGGTAAATGTTTACCACAACCACACAATTTTCAGAAATTGGTGGACTGGCTGGGTTGTGAAAAACATGACTTGCTGCCTGAAAAATATTTGAACATTTTGGGAGATTGCCAATGAAAAAAACGTTAGAAAAATGGCTGCGTAAATTTGACGTTTGGGCGGAAATGTTGCTGACGGACTTGACGCGAAAATTATCAAATCGCCGAAAAAATCGCTGGCAAAAGCCGCGCCGAAAATCACGCGGTACGGTACAGATTAAACGCATCATCAAGTGATTTTGCCCTACTCTCCCCCACTTATGATACCGCCCTATCGTTGATTTTATTGGAAAAATATCTCTCTTCGGTAGGGTAGAAGTAGCAAATACTCTAAAAAAGGGTCTGAAAAATGTTGAAAATTTTGAGAAATGTTGCCCTTTTAATCGGGGCGTTTTGGGTGGGTTTTTTGGTGGCGGCGGACATCAATTCTTTTCTGTTTTATGCACTCGTCTTCACGTTCATTTTGGGCATGATGGGCGGTTATTTTGTCCCACGCCAAGTTATCAGACGCGATGATTTAGAACAGTACGCTTATGAGCTTGAGCGTGAAGTTGAACACTTGGAAAGCGTACTAGACACGCAAAACAGAATTTACGAAAGATGGCGAAGCGGTGTTGAAAATGAAATCGGCGGCGACATCAATTTGGCAAAACAGAAACGAAGCGGCGCGGAAAAATGGTTTCGGATTATTGACGAACATCAAATCTGTTTTGACATCATGGAATGGGTGGATATTTTGGAAAAACGCCATGACCGCGCATTGCGTAAGCTGGTAAAGATGAACGGCGACGATACCGACTGGGACAATTTAGAAAACTGGGAGCAAAGAAATGGCAAAGCGTAAATGTAAAAATTGCGGCGTAGTTTTTGAGAAAAAGCAGCCGTTGCAATACGTTTGCAGTGTGAATTGCGCGATTGAGCATACCAAAAAAATCAACGCGAAAAAGGCTGAAAAAGAGCGCATTCAGGCTGCCCAAAAAGAACGGGCGCGTAAAGCTGAATTGAAAGATAAGCTGGCAACCGTGCCAGAACTGACGCGCAAGCTGCAATCAGTTTTTAATAAATTTATCCGCCTACGAGACAAAGGCAAGCCGTGCATTTCATGCGGTGCGCCGCTTCAAAGCGGTTTCGGCGGTGGTTATGACGCTGGGCATTATCGGAGCATTGGGAGCGCGGCTCATTTGCGCTTTGATGAAAATAACGTACATGGACAATGCAAACGCTGCAATCGCTATTTATCGGGTAATGCGGTGTCATATCGCGCTGGTTTGATTGAGCGCATCGGGTTGGTGGAAGTGGAGCGATTAGACAGCGACCACACGCCGCGCAAATGGGACAAAGAAGAATTGCGCGAATTGACCGCGCTGTACAAACAAAAAATCAAGGAGTTGGAGTGATGAAAAAGCTACTTGAATTTTTGATGTGTGTATTGGTGATTATGGCGATTATGTGGTTGGGACACTCGCTTTATCACGCGAATTTGACGCAGTACGAGAAGCAGATGTTTAGCGTGTTGGCTGGTGTTGGGTTTGCGTTTTATATCGGTTTCCGCGCTGGACGTGAGCGTTGGTTTTGAATTTAGGCAGTTATTTATAGCAAACCTTGATTAAGTAGAAAATAATCATTAAAAATCATAGGTGTAGTCATATGACTACACCTTAAATTGAAAGGATTATCAAATGTCTGACAAATTTATTCGCAAATTCGGCGCGGAAAATCGTGAAGTGGTCATGCGTGTAGCATGGGATATTTCAGGCAGCCTGACACAAGACGGAAAACGTGTCCAAATCACAATAGAACCCATCACGCGAAGCATGGAACAAAACGCAAAACTCCACGCCATGCTGTCTGATATAGCCCGACAAAAAACGTGGGGAGGGAAGAAATTATCAGTGGAACAATGGAAGATGATTTTTGTGTCGGGGCATCGCATTGCTACGGGCGGCGAAGTAGAGATGGCGGTTGGACTTGAGGGCGAAGTGATTAATTTACGCGAAAGCACGGCAAAAATGAGCGTGAAGCGATGTGCAAGTTTGATTGAGTATATTCAGGCGTGGGCGGCGGATAACGATGTGAAATTTTGGGCGCGTGAAGTGTATTAACGAAAGGAATCCAAATGGCGTATGAGCGTCAATACAGTAGAAAAGAAGTTATTATTCGTCAAAGAATTGGCAGGAACATTCGCAGAGCGCGAGAAGAAAGTGGTTTAACATTAGATAAAGTGGCACTAGCTTTGCGTCAGCCAAAATCAAAATTATCAGAAATAGAACAAGGTCAAAAGGCAGCTAGTTCTATTTTAATGACTCAATTGGCTGAACTATTTGATGTGTCAGTTGCTTATTTGTATTCAGGTAAAGATATGGGTGTTGGGGAAGAATTGTTTTTTGATGTAAATAAAGTTGTCGCTCCTATTCGCTACGAGATGGAACATCATTTTGCTGTTGCGGTTGCGAAATTATGTGCTGCTGCATTCCCAGCTCAATCTCAAACTGAAATTTTAATGCGTGATGTCAAATCTTTAATTGAACGCTTTGATCGTGTCGTATCTCTTAATAATGAACTATGGCAAGAAATGCGTGGTGGCAACAATTTAAATATACAGTTAAATCAATTAAAAGCCAGTTTAAATGCAACACAACAGGCTTTAAATCTTTACAAGCGAGCAAAAAAAGAGACTCAACAACCTGTTTAGGGAGATTTAATTAATGGCTGAATTGACTGAAAAACAGAAACGGTTTGTGAGTGAATATTTAATCGATTTAAATGCTACGCAGGCTGCTATTCGGGCTGGGTATTCGGAAAAAACGGCAGAGCAAGGGGCGGCGCAATTATTAAGAAATATTAAGGTTCAAGAAGTCATTCAGGCAGCCTTAAAAGAACGTCAAGCGCGTACCGAATTAACCGCCGATGAAGTCATCAATGATTTGCGTGAATTGCGTGATATGTGCATGGGGCGTAAGCGCATTGTTGTATCGATTAAAAAACAAGAAGAAAACGGAGATGAATATTATGAAGATACAGAGATTATTAAATTTGACCCACAAGGTGCAAATAAATCTCTGGAATTGTTAGGCAAGCATTTAAGACTGTTCGTTGAAAAAATGGAAGTTAGTGGGAATGTTGGTGTTGAAGTTTTGGATATGTTGGCAGAGCAAGAGCAGCGTAGTAGAGAACAGTCAAAAAAATTAGCTGAAAAAATTAATGCAAGAAAGAATGGTAATTAATGTTTATTAATGATTTTGTTACTAAACGCATTAATGCAAAAATGCGAGAATTAACTTTAAGACAGGCGATTGATTTGTGTGAAATTCCTGATGAGTTTAATGAGTTGGGTATTTCACGCGCGTTGGAAGCTGTTATTACTGAAACAACATTGCCGTTGTCTGAATGGACAATTCAGGAACGCATTGCTGCATTGATTCACTATATTACAGCTCAAGAGCGCGGCGATTGGCAAGTGGCTGATGGTGTTAATGTGTCTGATTATCTAATTGATAGTGATTACCCATTAAGTAATTATTTATTTGATGATTTTGAAATTATTCCATTAACCGCAAAATATGTTGAAGCTATTGAACGCGCTTGCAACAGTTTAAAAAAAGGCAGGCGTGGTGATTGGGTTGTCTCGGCAATGGCTATCAGCATCCGCAAATGCGGTCAGGTATGGGATGATGAAGTCATCGATGAATTGATTGCAGTTAATTCTAAAAAATTACTTGATTTACCAGAAAGTGAATTCAGTAATTTAGTTGAGCATTTTTTTGCGGCTCAAGTTCATTTGGCTCATGGCGTTGCTATTACATTTTCTGATAATGGCATTGCTGTTTTACCTCAAAAAGGAGGTTCGGATTTACCATCCGTGCGATTTCAATTTAATGCGATTATCAGCGAAACAACGCGTGAATTATGGAGAGCAGTTGATGATGTCAGCGCAGACGATTTCATCGAGGCTTAATATTGACTTGTACGCCATTCTTGATTGGCGCGTTTCAGAATTTGGAAGTTTTATTAACAGTAAGGCTTGGGAAGAAGTGAATGAAGTCGAACAATTTAGATATCAATTCTTTTCAGGCTTGGTTGAATCAATTAATAAAAGCATTGGGGCTGCGGCAAATGCTATTGTTAAAACGATTGCAGCACGAAATGGGTAATATTCCATTTCAGGCTGCCTGAAATGGGAGTGATTTTATGTCTATTTATCAGCCAGTATCAACAGTAACGCGCCGCGCATTAGGCGTTGGCGGTAGTATTTTGAATGGGGTTGCTGGTCAGATTAGTACAAATTTAGGTGCAAATTTAGGCAATGGGTTGAGTGGGCGATTAGCACAAACCGCGCTGAATGCTGGTACAAATCTAGCAGTTAGTGAAATCACGCGCCGCGTTACAAATCCGTTGATGGATTTCGCGCAACAGGCTGATAATCGATTAAAATCGGTGGCGCGTAAAGGGTTGCAGGTTTTTGGGCTGAATGGCTTTGATGATGAAAATATTTCTCGTAATGCGCTTCATTATTCTGGTAATTTAAGCATTTTGCAGGCGTGGGAAAATTACAAATTAAGTAATGTTGATTCATTGAGCCGAAAAAATTTCTATTTACTTGAAGTAAATGACCGAAGTGGGAACGCTCCAACAAGTAATGGAAAGCGGCATTCTCAATTTAATTTATGGTGTACTAATTTATCATTCACATCATTTGATATTCAAGGTGAGGCGATACAGGTTGGGGCTATTGAATTAGATAAGCCTACGGCTAACGCCAAAACTGTGATGAATTTAACGATGTTTGATGATGAATTCGGGACGATAAAACGATGGGCTCAAAACAAGGCAAGTATGATTGCGGCAAGTGATGGTACTTTCATGCCGCCTGCTTATTATGTTTTTGAAGTGCGCGTGGTGTTCGGGACAAATATCGCTCATAGTTCATATTATGAACAAATTTATACAATGCGCGTGCAAACTATGCCACATGAATTAAGCCGAACAGAACAGGGGCTTGAGGAATTGCAACTGACATTCTCGCAAGTTGATACGTTTATGCCGTCTTGGATTTAATTATTATGGATAGTAAATTAATTAATTATGAGTTTATTGCAAAACAGTTGGCACATTGGCTGAACTGCCCTCCAAATGGTTATTTAGGCAGTGATTATGGGATAGATTTGAAGCAGTATCTACATAAACCAATGAATACATTTGAAGCTGATAAAATAATCGCTAAAATGCGTGTTGATATTCCTGTTTTATCGTTACTTCCTGAAAATAGTATTAATATTCTGATTCAAGATATCGATGATGATGGTAAACGCATTTTAATTCAAGTGGCAGACCGCATTTTTCAAGCAGCATGAAACAGGAACGTTTTTATTTTCAAGCTGTTTAAAGTATTAAAATCACGCAAAATATTAATTTTTGCGTGATTTTTTATGTCCATCATCTATCAAAAATCTGAATTTTATAATGCCGCTATTGCGGAAATTCAGCAAGGTAATTATCCAACGCTTGCGGCGCGATTGGCGGTAGGCGATGTTACGATAACTCAACATCTAGGCGCAATGGCTCAAATGTTGGCGATGCTGTCTTATCAAATTGGTCTGGCTGAAGTCGAACCATGGGTTAAGGCGCGAGATAACATGGTTTTAGCAGACGCCGCAGCGCGTGGCGTGTTGCCGTATGGTAAAGCAGCAATTTATCAAGCAAATGTTATCAATACGGGTTCAGTTGATTTAAACATCACGGCTGGACGAAGATTACTTGATAACAAGGGTCGTATTTGGGTGGTTCAAAATGGGGCATCCGTTGCCTCTAATCAGACAGCAGAAGTACAAATTATGCAGTATGAAACCCGTGAAATAGTACATACTGTTTCCGAGCGTCAATCGTTCTACGCTATCAATGTACCACAACCAAGCGATGATAGTTATCTGCTTGATATTGCAGTTAAACATTCAGATGGAAATTATTTCAATTATGTTGAGCGTTTCCATAATGTTCAGCCAGATGAGCGTGTGTATCACATTATCGCTGATGAATTAATGAATATTTGGGTTCAGTTTGGATTGATTGACCGAGCTGGTTATATTCCGAATATTGGTGAAAACATCACATTGATTACTCGATACACCGCAGGCGATGTTAATTTATCAGACGCAACGCCATTGGATTTGGAATATATACAGACTGGTGAAGAGTTTCTACAATTTTTCTCGTCTAGTTTAATTCAAGCTGGGGCAGAGCCATTCAGTATTGATGAATTACGCGAAATCACGAATTATCCAAGTTTATATGATGACAATGCCGTTTATTTAGGCGAATTCAACGCATTATTGATGCGAAAACTGTCGCCATTTATTTTTTTAAATGTCTGGAATGAACGCACTGAAGAGTTAGTGAGAAAGCCTAGTATTGATAATATTAATACGCTTTTTGTTTCATTTATTAAAACAGGTATGGCATCTAGCGAAGTAGAAACAAAAATAAAACAAATTATTAATGCGGCTGATAATTCATATCGTGTTAAATTTGTGGATGCTGTTGAAGTGTTTATACCTGTCCAAGTGTCATTACAACTCGCGCCAATGCACGATGAAGCGGCGGTTAAGCGAAAAGTAGTTATTCATTTATTAAACCAGTACGGCAAGCAGTCGGCTTGGGCAAGAAAAGGCGGACAAAGAATTAACTGGCAAAACACGGTTAAATCATTGCGTGAAAACATTATTGAATTACAAGACGGCGTGTCCGATGTGAGTGTGATGGTGAATGAAATTGAGAAAAATAGGCTGCCTGAACAATTCAGATACGTTTCTGAACAAAGTATCGTTATTTCGAGTGAGAAATTGACATGAATACTTTAATTCCACTTGCACGCTCACATACTGATAATTTAGTAGAGCATGAATTGCGTAAATTATTAATCACGTTATTCAAGCAGCAATTAGGCGGTCGTGCTGATGATATTAACTGTTATGGTATGCCGCATCTAGGCAGTCAAACGTTATTAAAAAAATATTTAGTATCGCAAGGCGTGTCTAACTTTAACGCTTCATCGTTGAGTGAAGATTACGCTAGATATTTGGTTTTAGCGTGGCGTTACAGAAATCCGAAGCGCGGAACACATTTTCTAAATACTTTCTTGCAGATGGTATGGGGAACTGAATTTGATATTTTTACCTTGTGGCAACATAAAAACAAACCATATACACAAGAGTTGAAAACTGAACCTGAAATTTTAGAAGATGAAGAAAGTTTAGATGACTATTTTCAAACTTCGCGCTTGAGGATAACCCTTTATGGTGAGAGTGGTTATTTCTCGATGGAGATTGCTAAATCGCTGAATTATGTGCTTCCAGCGCGATTATTTGTCCAAGAAGTCTCTCGCACAATTTCAGGTGTTAATTCGGTGTATTTTGCACATCAAGGCAGCGTAATGGGACTGTCTATGGGTACAGTTTATGATGAAATTGATGCCGTAGAAATCCAGCAAATGTTGGGTTTGATACATCAATCATCTATCCAATCGGTCAATATAGGAACAGTAAGCGATGAGTAATAAGCAGCAAGAATTGAAATTAACTATCACGCAAGCAGGTTATGCTGCTGCAATGAATAATGCACCAAATCGGAATGGCTTTCGGATTGAATTAACTCATGCCGATATTTATTTTAAAGGTGCAAAGAAAACACGAATTCCTGTGGTCGGTGTGAATATGGGTGGCAAACAGGTTCGCGTCAGAGGTGAAATTACATCAAACAGCGAAGAGTACAGTTATGATGAAGTTCGATTCATTGACCACTCTGACGTTGAATTTTGCACGCTGGTTCGTAAAGATGTGAGTGGTGGGGTTTTGGATTTTGTCGCTCCGCATAAAATGTCGGTATTGTCATATAACTTGGTATTCACAACATTGCCTGATGACCAAGTTACAGTGGTGGCGGATACGAATGCTGGTTGGTTGATTGAATTGACTGCGCTGCAGGCGGCTGTTGATGAATTGGAAAGAAATATTCAAGAGTTAAATCCTTCTGTTAAATTTACTGATATCCAAGAAAAGCCTACAACTCTTTCTGGATACGGGATTACCGATGCCGCAAGTGATGAAGAGTTGAAAAATGCGGTGAAGTTGGTAGAAGTGCCAAGTGGTACAGTAGTTTACTTTGCTGGCGCACAACCACCTAATGGTTGGTTGCGTGCAAACGGCGCAGCATTATCTCGAACAAATTATGCTAGTTTATTTGCAGCAATCGGAACAATATACGGAGCTGGCGATGGGGCTACAACTTTTAATTTGCCTGACCTTCGTGGTGAATTTTTACGCGTTTTGGATAGCGGACGTGGCGTTGATGGTGGACGTAGTTTGGGTAGCTTTCAAAGTGATGAATTCAGAAGTCATACACATAGCACTAATTGGGGATTGTATGATGAAAGTGGTTTTGTATTGAATAGTTTAGGTAGCGGTGGCGGTAGAAAGTTAGAGACTCATTTTAATCTAACAGTTGGCAATGCTGGGGGAAGTGAGACTCGTCCACGAAATATTGCTTTACTTGGTATTATTAAAATATAAAAGTTAAAAGGGTATAAATATGACAGATATCGCACTTGAAAAAACAGTATGCCAATTAGATGATGGCGGCTTTTTTGTAATGATGACAACCGTTGATTACGACCCTTTTTCAGGGGAGTATCTCATGCCACCTAATACGATTGATACTGAACAGCCTGAAAATCGTGATGGCTATAAGGCAAAATGGTTGCCTGAACAGCAGGCTTGGACGTACATTTCTGATTTTCGTGGCAAAAAAATGTATAAAAAATCTGATGGTTCTTCTGTAGTGGTTTCAGAAATTGGTGATGTGCCTGATGATTTAACCGCCCAAAAGCAGCCAACGCCATATCATGTATGGAATGGTAGTGGGTGGGAATTATCGGATAATGCTGCTGAATTGGTATTAAATAATGCAAAGAAAGTAGTATTGCAAACATTACGTTCCAAAGCCCAAGTATTTATTGAAAATCAAATTAATACCACTTATTTTGACCATGTGCTTTATGCAGAATGGAAAGAGGAATATTTATTAAATTCAAAAGAAA
>JBHARQ010000008.1:0-4913 GCA_041831015.1 Simonsiella sp.
CAACTGTAAAATGAAATGTCATTAGCCCCTATTGATTCAAGCTATTTTTAATAATTGTAAACGTATCACATTAAACAGATTTTGATTATATAATGACAGCCCCCTACGGGAACGATAAATCAAGAGAAACGATATGAAAATGAAAAAACACCACAAAAATCCTATGCGTAGCTTCCTGAAAAATTGGTTGAATGGCGGTCCATCTGCTGAATCGTCTTCATCATCAAACCATCCATCAACAGCAAGTAATCATTTGCCCACCCCTGAATTGATTACTGCTGACAATACTTCTGCGGAACATCAAACGCAGCCTGTAATTTCAGAGACATTGGATATGTCGGATGAATTGATAACGGAATATTATACGGAAACGCCACCTTATGATAAGACGACTGCTCCCACCATCGCTGCCACCAACAGCGTGTTACATGAAGCCTTATCGAAAATGTTGGCAGAAGTTCCTGATTGTAAAGCATTGGCTTATGTGGATATTGAAAAAAATGAGCTATTGGGAATTGCCACATTTCAGCCATTACCTGAAGCGGTTAAGCCTTTGATTGCGGCGGCAACATCGGATTTGTTTAATGCACCCAATGTGATTAAAATTGCTAATTTATTTAAAGAACACAAAGGGTTGAATCAAGAATATAATAATTTTGAGGGTGTAACCGTGCATGGGGATAGTGATACTTATGTCTTTATTCGTGCGCAAAATCATCAAAATCGTGTAGCGGTGTTCTCTTGTCGCAATACTGTACCTTTTGGTTTGATTTTGCGACAGGCAAAAATGGTGATGCCTCAAATTGAATCGTTAGAAATGTAATTAAAAATAAAAACACCAATAGAATCATTATCGGTGTTTTTATTTTTATTTTGGGTCAATTCAAAAAAAGAAAAAACCGCATGACATCAAAATCATGCGGTTTTAAATTGGGTGGTCGGGGCGGTGGGATTCGAACTCACGACCCTCTGCTCCCAAAGCAGATGCGCTAACCGGGCTGCGCTACGCCCCGACTGAAAGACGAAATTTTATTGATTTCTGTGCTGGCTGTCAAGAATTATTCCACTTCAACGCCAAAATTGCGTTGCAATAAAGCACAAGTACGGCGTTCTTTACCCCGTCGGCGGCTGCTGCGCCCTTCTATTTTAGGATAAGTGGGAATGGGGGCATCAGCATGGGTTTTGGCGGCTTTGGTGAATTTGCGTTCAGCACGGCTGTGGGTTTTATGAGCAGATGCTTGGGTTGTATTGGGCTGGTGCGCGGGGGTAGATGGGTCAGCGTCTAAATGATTGAACACCGCTTTCAGGCTGCCTGACGTTTCGTCCAATTCCAATTCCCAGCGTGGCTCAAAGTTTTCAATGCGTGAAACGGGTAATTCATTGCCAATCAACGTTTGAATGGATTCATACATTTTCACTTCAGTTTCGTCCATCATGGAGATGGCAACACCATCTGCGCCAGCGCGTCCTGTGCGCCCAATGCGATGAACATAATCTTCGGCTTGAGTAGGCAATTCATAGTTAATCACAAACGGCAATTCGGCAATATCCAAACCACGCGCCGCCACATCAGTCGCCACCAACACACGCAAGCTGCCGTCTTTGAATTGATTCAACACTTCCAAACGCGTTTGCTGTGATTTATCGCCGTGAATGGCATTGGCAGACAAACCGCGTCGTGCTAAATCACGCGCCACTTGGTCGGCGGATTGTTTCGTTTTGCAAAATACGATGACTTGCGGCATTTGCAAATCCACAATCAAGCGTTCCAATAATTCGCGTTTGCGGTAAGCATCTACCGCGATAACGTGTTGTTCCACATTCGCATTGGTGGTATTTTGTGCGGCAACTTCCACAATTTCAGGCGCGTGCATAAAATCTTGCGCCAATTTACGAATCGCAGGCGCAAAAGTCGCAGAAAACAACAACGTTTGGCGTGGATGAGGCAACATTTTCATAATGGTGCGAATATCATCAATAAAGCCCATATCCAACATACGGTCGGCTTCGTCTAATACCACAATTTCCACTTTATTTAATTGAATATTTTTCTGCTTAACATGATCAAGCAATCGCCCCACCGTTGCCACGACAATTTCACAACCTGCGCGTAATTCAGCAGTTTGCTTGTCCATATTCACGCCGCCGAATAATACCGTATGGCGCAATGGCAAATATTTCATATATTGACGGGTATTTTGGTCAATTTGGTCGGCAAGCTCGCGCGTGGGCGTGAGTACCAACATCCGCACAGGGTGCATGGCTGGCGAAGTGCTGGCGTTGGCGTAGCGTTTCAGGCGTTCCAAGCTGGGGAGCATAAATGCGGCGGTTTTGCCTGTGCCTGTTTGGGCGGCGGCGAGTAAATCGTGTCCTGCCAAGGCTTTGGGAATGGCGGCGGCTTGAATGGGGGTGGGCGTTTCGTAGCCCTGTTCGGCTAGGGCGGACGTGATTTCGTGTCCCAAACCCAGTTGTGTAAATTGGTTCATTGTTGTTATCTTTCTTATGTGTTGATGTGATTTCGGACAGCTCAATAAGAAGCTGTTAGATTCATTTTGAATGTTTTTGACTGGGTATTTTAACAGATTGAGCGGTTTCAGGCAGCCTGAAAGGTTTTGTGGCTATTTTGACGGGAACGCGCGTCTTGCCGCGCACAATATTTCAGGCAGCCTGAACAAATTGCTTAAAAATCGTGCATTTCTATTTTTCTCCGTTATAATTCGGTATCTTAAAACTAATTTCACAAACATCATGCCCAATATTTTCTACGAAGACGGTGGCAGCCTGAAAGTCGCGACCATCGTCCAAAAAACCGACACCACCTACCAAGCCGACACGCAACACGGCAAACGCGTCAAAATCAAATCCGCCAACGTGTTTTTAGAATTTGACGGCAGCATGGACGATTTTCTGTCCACCGCCCAAAACGAAGCCAACGACATCGACACCGAATTGTTGTGGGAATGCGTGGGCGAAGACGAATTCACGTTTCAGGCTGCCGCCAAAGAATATTTCGGCGGCAACCCCAGCAAACCGCAACTTGCCGCCACGTTGATGGCTTTGTATGCCGCGCCCATGTATTTCCACAAGAAAAACAAAGGTGTATTCAAAGCCGCGCCCGAAGATGTGTTGAAACAAGCCCTTGCCGCCATTGAACGCAAAGCGCAGCAAGAAGCGCAAATCCAAACGTGGGCAGACGCGCTGGTTTCAGGCAGCCTGCCCGATGAAATCGCCGCCGAATTGCCGCACATTTTACACGCGCCCGACAAGCAATCGCTCGCCTACAAAGCCTTTCACAAAGCGGCTGACGCGCTGAAAATGTCCGCGTTTGAATTGGCGAAACACACGGGCGGCATTACGTCTATGCCGCAATATTTGTTGCAGCGTTTTGGCGTGAAATATTTTCCGCGTGGCACGGGTTTCCCGAATTTGCCTGAACCCACGCTGCCTGAAAATCTGCAACTAGCTGATGTGCAAGCTTTTTCTATTGACGATGTGTCCACCACCGAAGTGGACGATGCGCTGTCGGTGCAAGATTTGGGCAATGGCGTGAAACGTGTGGGCATTCACATTGCCGCGCCCGCCTTGGGCATTGAAGCCAACAGCGCGATTGAAGACGTGGTGTTGCAACGATTGAGTACCGTCTATTTTCCTGCCAACAAAATTACCATGCTGCCTGAAAATTGGATTAGCGCGTTCAGTTTGGACGAAGGCAAAGCCGTGCCTGCGTTTAGCATTTATTTTGACGTGGACGAAAATTGGCAAGTCTCTGAACCTGTTAGCAAAATTGAACTCGTACCGATTGAAACCAATTTGCGTATTCAACACATTGAGCCATTTTTCAACAGCGAAACAGGTGTAGGCAGCGCAGACAATCCGCAATTCAAACACCATGCCGAATGCTTGTATTTGCTTGATTTGGCGTATGAATTGCAAAAACAACGCGACCGTTTGGAAGACCCAACTTTGCCGAAAAAATACGATTACGGCATTGATTTTGACGAAAACGGCAAAGTCATCATCACGCGCCGCGAACGCGGTTCGCCGATTGATACCTTGGTCAGCGAAATGATGATTTTGGCGAATACGTCTTGGGCAAAAGTGTTGCATGACAACGAGTTAGGCGGATTGTTCCGCGTGCAGCCGAGCGGACGTGTGCGAATGTCCACCCATTCCGAACCGCATATTGGCATGAATGTGGCGCATTATGGCTGGTTCACATCGCCGTTGCGTCGCGCCTGCGATTACATCAACCAAAAGCAGTTGCAAAGCGTGATTGCGGACGGTGTATCGCCCCGTTTTGCCAAAAATGACAGCGATTTATTTGTGGCGTTGGGCAGCTTTGAAACCGCCTATACCGCGTATCGTGCGTTCCAAGACATGATGGAAAGTTATTGGGCGTTGGTGTGGTTGCAACAAGAAAACATCAAAGAAATCAATGCAGTGGTATTAAAAGAAGATTTGGTGCGCTTGGAAGGCGTGCCGTTGGTGGCGCGAGCGACAGGCATTCCGATGGAAATTGTGCCGAAATCCACCGTGAAATTGGCGGTGTTGGACGTGGACACCGAAGCGCAATTTGTGGCGTTGAAATATTTGGGTGTCGTGCCGAATGCCGCGCCCGTTGTTGCCGAAGACGAAGAAAGCGCGTAAACAACATTCAGGCTGCCTGCCGTTAAGATTTCAGGCAGCCTGAATTTTTTGCGGTGAACGCGCGTCTTGCCGCGCACCACGCTTTTAGGTTGCTGGTGCGGAACGGTGCGTTCTCCGTAGTTTAGCGCGTAGGGTGGGTGTTTACATCCACCATTAACCAAATTTGAAATTGATGTGGTGGGTGCAAGCACCCACCCTTGTATCTTCCCACTTGTGTGGATAACAACGTATTATTCACCTATCCAGTTGAGTAGGAAATTGAACCC
>JBHARQ010000009.1:0-3410 GCA_041831015.1 Simonsiella sp.
GAAACCTTTGCAAAACTTGTATAGCTAATTCACTTTTAAACCGCTACAGCGTTGGCTCGCCTTGCTGTACTATTTGTACTATCTGCGGCTCGCCGCCTTGTAGCGATTTATTGTGAATCAGCTATATTTTTGAATGTAGATACGATTAGGCGCAAGCCATAACCGTAGGGGCTAATGACAGCGAAGCGGTGTCATCAGCCCCTACCTATGCTTGATGTATTTTCAACCCATCACCGCTTCAACTTCGCAAACGCATCTGCCATTGCCGAATTGGTCGGCTGTTTTTCGCGCTGTGGTTTGGCGTTTTTAGGCGATGGATTGCGCGGTTTTTCAGGCTGCCTGAAATCCGATTTCGCTGATTTTTCAGCAAGTTTCTCGTCATTCAATTTCATAGACAACGCAATCCGCTTCCGTGCCGCGTCCACTTCCATCACTTTCACTTTGACCACATCGCCCGCTTTCACCACTTCGCGCGGGTCGGACACAAACTTATCCGCCAAACACGAAATATGCACCAAGCCGTCCTGATGCACGCCAATATCCACAAACGCGCCAAAATTCGCCACATTAGACACCACGCCTTCCAAAATCATGCCGACTTCCAAGTCCGTGATTTCATTCACACCTTCGG
This sequence comes from Simonsiella sp., assembly GCA_041831015.1. Classification (GTDB taxonomy): domain Bacteria; phylum Pseudomonadota; class Gammaproteobacteria; order Burkholderiales; family Neisseriaceae; genus Simonsiella. The sequence goes on from JBHARQ010000009.1 coordinate 632, forward strand.
CAAAGCTGGCAGTTTGGAATTCGCCACGCGGGTCGCGCCCCGGTTTTTCCAGTTCCGCCAAAATATCCAATACAGTCGGCAAACCAAAGCGTTCATCAATAAAATCAGTGGCTTTGATTTGGGCGATTTGTTCGCGGTTGCCGATAAGCTCTTTGGCAGTAATATTTTGTTTTGCCAACATTTTTTCTACCACCGAATACGCTTCGGGGTGTACCGCGCTTGCGTCCAACGGCTCGGTTCCGCCATTCACGCGCAAAAATCCAGCCGCTTGCTCAAATGTTTTTTCACCCAAACGCGCCACTTTCAACAACGCCTTACGGTTCGGGAACGCACCATGTTCATCACGATACGCCACAATATTTTTCGCTAACGTATTGTTTAAACCAGAAATTCTCGCCAACAAAGGCGCAGATGCCGTGTTCACGTCCACGCCCACCGCGTTCACGCAATCTTCCACCACCGCGTCCAACGACTTCGCCAGTTGCGACTGGTTCACATCGTGCTGATACTGCCCCACGCCAATGGATTTTGGGTCAATTTTGACCAACTCGGCAAGCGGGTCTTGCAAACGCCGCGCAATCGACACCGCGCCACGCAACGACACGTCCAAATCAGGAAACTCATTTGCCGCCAATTCAGACGCGGAATACACAGACGCGCCCGCTTCCGATACCGTGATTTTGTGCAACGCCATTTCGGGCAAACCGCGCACCAATTCGCCCGCCAATTTATCGGTTTCGCGACTGGCGGTGCCGTTGCCGATGGCGATGAGCTTGATTTGATGCGTTTTAATTAAGCGCGATAAAGTCGCCAATGCTTGCGCTTCTTGGTGCAAATACACCACCGCCGTGTCCAACAATTTGCCCGTGTCGTCCACCACCGCCACTTTAATGCCCGTACGGAACCCAGGGTCTAAACCCAAAGTCGCCAAACGTCCAGCAGGCGCGGCAAGCAATAAGTCTTTCAAATTTTTGGCAAATACGGTAATCGCGTCCGTGTCCGCCAATTCTTTCAATTTGGAAAACGCGTCCAATTCCAACGACAAGAAAATTTTCGCGCGCCAAGTCAAACGCACGGTATCGCGCAACCATTTGTCCGCAGGGCGATTTTTATCTTGCAAACCAAAATGTTGCGCGATGATTTTTTCGTATTCCGATTGCTCGGTAACGGGTGTTTCATCGGGCTGATATTTCAGGCTGGCGGTCAAAATGCCTTCATTGCGCCCACGCAACACGGCAAGGGCGCGATGGCTCGGCATGGCGCGAATCGACTCACGGTAATCAAAATAATCTTTAAATTTTTCACCTTCTTGTTCTTTGCCTTCAATGACTTGGGCGTGAACTTCGGCTTCGTTCCATAATTTTTCGCGCAATGTGCCAATCAATTCCGCGTCTTCGGCAAATTGTTCAATCAAAATGGCACGCGCTCCGTCCAAAGCGGCTTTGCTATCAGGCACTTGCTCGTTAAGGTAATCGGCAGACGCGGTTTCGGGGTCGGTTTCAGGCTGGCTGAACAGCAAATCGGCAAGCGGTTGCAAACCGTTTTCACGCGCAATTTGGGCTTTGGTGCGGCGTTTGGGTTTGTAGGGCAAATACAGGTCTTCCAGCGCGGTTTTGTTGTCGCATTCGTCAATCGCGCCTTGCAATTCGGGCGTGAGTTTGCCTTGTTCTTCAATGCTTTTGAGTACGGTCGCCTTGCGTTCCAGCAATTCGCGCAAATATTGCAAACGCTCGGATAAGGTACGTAACTGGGTGTCGTCCAAACCGCCTGTCGCTTCTTTGCGGTAGCGGGCGATAAAGGGGACAGTCGCGCCATTGTCCAATAAGTCAATGGCGGCTTGGATTTGGGCTTCGGTGGCGGATAATTCGCGGGCGATGATTTGGGTGATGTTCATGGGTGTTACTCTTTGTTTAAAAATATTGGGTTTTAGGGCATCTGAAAGATATATAGGCACTTATTATGTCCCTATTTGTGATGAAGTTTTTGAATTTCGTTTTTAAGCCAATCATGCCATTCAGGGTGTAACTGACACAGCGGTTTGTTCCAATATAAACAATCCCACGCCATACCGCGAGATTGTGCGGTATTTTGTGTCAGCATTTTGGCAACAAAAAGGTTCTAATATTTCAGCATCTTGCGTCATGCCACCATGGTCGCCATAGGTACGACACGTTTCAGGGTGCAAGACATCAAGCAACATTTCTATTTCAGGTTGAAGTTCAAACCATGCATTGTCATGGCTATTGAGTACTTCTTCCAGCCAATGTTTGATGTTTTCTAAATGCTGAAAACGTGGGTCATGCCAAAGTAAACGCAAAACAGCCAATTGGCTGTCAGTTTCAGCGTCAAGACTGTCAAAATCAAATAGCCAAAGCAATTCATATAAAGCACGATTGCGCTGGTTTTCAGGTAAATCAAGCAAAATATCTTGAACCTGTTGTGCAGTTTGCCAATAGGGGAGATTGAGTTGAGCCATAAAAGGTCTTATTGCAATGTGATTTTTGTGGTTGAGGTTGCCTGAAATCACAAAGATTCCCGAAAAAATTGAACCAACATCCGCTGATAATTCGGCTCAAATGGCGACAAATTCAAATGTTGCCCACCGTTTACCAAAATCAACCGTTTCGGCTCTTGCGCCAAATCGTATAAAGTTTGTGAATGTGAATGCGGAATGACACTATCATTTGTACCGTGCAACAATAACAGCGGAATAGGCGCAATTTTCCCTACATAATGACGTGAGCTGTATGTGTCGCGCAATAAAATGCCGGTGCCACGA
>JBHARQ010000010.1:0-3617 GCA_041831015.1 Simonsiella sp.
CAAACGGTTGGCGCAGCAATGCGTAAGTTAGTGCATATTTGCTTTGGTGTGCTGAAACATCAGATGGTTTATCAGCCTAGAGTGGCTGTGATTTAGTACTTTTTTGTTTTTAAGGGTTGACAGGAGCGACAGTATCTACCGTTCTACGAAGAACATCCCGTTCAGTACCACGACCCTAAAGCGTGGGTGCGGCGGCAAGACGCCGCGTTCCCCCTAAAAATTTAAAATCCTATTTTCTATTTCAACCACTTTCTCAACACCGCCACACGCGACACCAGCAGCCAATCCAACAACGCCACCACCATAATCACCACCGCAGCCGTTGGAAACACACACGCCACCAGCAACAATCCAATCATCGCGGCTTTCCAATTTGGCAATTCACGCCCTTGCGCTGGCGGACACAAACCCATACCACGCGGACGGCGTTTCCACCACATCACATAGCCACTCACGCACAAATAAATCACCAGCAAACAAAACACCACGTTCAACGCCACCGACCACCAACCCATCGTCCCCATGTGAAACGCAATGCTTGCCGCCATAAATTTGCCAAACCAGTTGTAATCATCAAAACGGATATCCGCCAACACATTGCCGCTATAACGGTCAATGTGCATGGTTCGGTCGGCAGTCGGATTGGGGCTGTCGTAACTCATGGAATCTTGGTTAATTGTCCACACGCTGGTTTCTGTTTTCGGGAAATAAATGTGGTAGCGACCATCAAATCCTTTTTCGCGGACAAATCTGTCCACCGTCTCAAACGTCATCGGCACATCGGGCGCAATCCCTTTTTCGCCCAACGTGCTGCCTGAAACAGGCATGGGGGTTAATTCCAAAATCCATGGAATCTCTTTGGTTTTACCGTCGTTTAAATCGCCATGCGTAGGTAAAGTAGATGTGGGATTCGGTGCAATGCCCCATTTACCCGCAGGAAATTGCGACCACGCTTGCACCACTTTTCCGCCCCAAATGCCCGCCCAAGCCATGCCCGAAATGCAAAACACCAGCAACATTATCGACACATACGTCCCAAACACGCCGTGAAAACCACGCCACCACGACCGCCCTACTCCCAATTTGCCTGTGGACAACATTTGCGCCACACGACGCTGACGCGACCACCACCACAAATACAACCCCGTTAAAATCATCAATACGGTTAATGCGGCTGCGGTTTCCAACACATAATCGCCCACTTTGCCCAATAATAAATCGCTGTGGATTTCGTCCATCAGATGATACATATTTTGATTACGCGGATACGTTTTCACGACTTGCGCGGTGTAGGGGTCAATCGCCACCATGGTTGATTTGCCTGCGCCATCATTCACACGAAACACCGCCACCATATCAGCAGCGCGTGGCGAAATGTATTGCAACACCATGCCGCGCTCTTTGTCCACCGCGTCCAAAGCGGCTTGCGCTTGCTGCGAAAGTGGTTTAACCACCGATTGCACGGGAACGTGAATGCGCTCACCATCTTTCCCTTGCGTATTGGCAAACAAAATCATTGCCAACCCAGTTGCCGCCAAAATCATCAAAAAAGGCGCAATCAATATACCAGCATAAAAATGCCATCGCCAAATTAAAAAATAGCGCAAACTGCTGTTTTCTTGTTGATGATTGGATAATTCACTCATCGCCCTATTCCTAGTCTATTTAACATAAAAAGTCGCCATTATACCCATCATGAGATTTTTTGATAATATTTATAAAATACAAGAGATTTTTTAACCAGAATTATCTCTGTATTTTTGACACCATTTTTTCAGGCAGCCTGAAATTGATAGCTGACTTAATTTTAAATCGCTACAAGGCGAGCCAACGCTGTAGCGGTTTAAAAGTAAGTTAGCTATAAAAAATCCCTTGCTCATCTCTACTTGAGCAAGGGATTTTATTTAATGATTAAAACAAGTTATCAAACAAACCTTTGCTGGCTTCATCTTCCTCTTTACCACCCTCTGATTGAGGTTCAGGCTGCTGTGCGGAACGTTTTACCGCTTCAGGGTCAGAAGTCGAATTATCCACCGCAATCGATACTTTAGGTTGGTCTTCAATCGCAGGTTTGGTGCCACGTTTGGCAGCAGTTGGTGCTTTATAGGTTTGAATTGGCGTGCCTTTCAGCGCAAAACGCATATAATCCATCCAAACTGGTAATGCCAATGTACCACCAAATGCACGTTTACCCAAAGTGCGTGGCGTGTCATAACCCAAATAAACTGCCGTTACCACTTTTGGATTATAGCCAACAAACCAAACGTCTTTATTATCATTGGTTGTACCCGTTTTACCTGCCAAATCGCTACGTCCCAAGCCCAACGCCGCACGCGCCGTACCTGCACGAATCACGTCTTGCAACATCGAAGTCATCGCATAAGCATTACGCGAATCAATCACTTGAGGCGCATTTTTACCTGCCACCATCGGCTGCATTTCAGCACGCAGATTGCCTTTGGTATCGTAAATTTTGTCAATCACATAACCTGTTACTTTGTAACCGCCATTAGCAAATACCGCATAACCTTCTGCCATCTGCAATGGTGTTGCCGAACCTGCACCCAATGCCAATGGCAACGCATTAGGCAATTGGTCTTCTTTAAAACCAAAGCGTTGTAAATATTTACGCGTATAGCTTAAGCCCATAGCTTGTGTAATACGAACCGATACCACGTTTTTAGATTTTGCCAATGCGGTTCGCAACGGAATCATACCTGCATAATAACCATCCGAGTTTTTCGGCGACCAACCACGAATGGTAACAGGCGCATCATTAACCATTGTATTGGCAGTCAAGCCTTTAGATAACGCCGCAGAATAAACAAATGGTTTGAATGTCGAACCTGGCTGGCGAATACTTTGCGTGGCACGGTTAAAGTTTTTGCTGTGGAAATCATAACCGCCTACGACCGCGCGTAATGCGCCCGTTTCTGTATCCATCGATACCAATGCACCTTGAATTTCAGGCTGCTGTACTACGGTATAACGACCATTTTGCATCTTCGCCACACGAATAATCGCACCTGCTTTTAATGCACGGTCTTCCAATTTTTTATTATTAATCGCAGCACGTGGTCCAGAACCCATATCGCTGGTGGTTAAATTCACTTTGGTACCACCCTGTAAATACACCTCAATACCTTTAGAATTGGCAGTTAGAATCACCGCAGGAATCATGCCTTCTACAGTATAAGTATTGGATAAATATTGCTCAATACCATCCTCAACATCATCCATAGAAGTCAAATCCAATTGACCTTCTGCACCACGATAATTTGAACCGCGATCAAAATTGCGCAATGCTTTTCGCAATACTGCTGTTGCCACTTTTTGATGGCTGGTGCTAACCGTGGTGTACACTTTCAAACCCTGCGTATAAGCATCTTCACCATATTTCTCATACAAAGTTTGTCGTGCCATTTCTGCAACATACAAAGAATTTTGATCAATTGCCATGCGATAGCGTTCATAAATCAACTGTTCTGCCAAGGCAGCCTGTCGTTGCTGCGGAAGATAAACGCTTTTACGAACACTGGGGTGTGGACGTAACAGGTGTGGCACGCGCTATTATCAGCAATTTACGCGGTGGACACAAGCAAGGTGCCAGTACCATC
>JBHARQ010000011.1:0-3712 GCA_041831015.1 Simonsiella sp.
ACGTGGGGGTAGGTTTCAGGCAGCATTGAACATTTTTTATGTACCGAAACGCTGCCTGACATCACAAAACACTTAAATTATTTTATTCATCAGAAAGTTAAATTATGGCTCAACATCATCAACTCATTATTTTAGGTTCAGGGCCTGCGGGCTATACGGCGGCGGTTTATGCGGCGCGTGCCAATTTAAACCCCGTGATTATCACAGGCATGGCGCAAGGCGGACAACTGATGACCACCACCGAAGTGGACAACTACCCCGCTTTTGCCGATGGCATTCAAGGTCCCGAATTGATGGAACACTTTTTGAAACACGCGGAACGTTTTGGTACGCAAATCGTATTTGACGAAATCCACACCGCCGAATTGCAACAACGCCCATTCAAACTCATTGGTAGCATGGGCGAATACACTTGCGATGCCTTGATTGTGGCAACAGGCGCATCGGCAAAATATTTGGGCTTGCCCGATGAAGAGCGTTTTGCGGGCAAAGGCGTATCCGCTTGCGCCACTTGCGATGGTTTCTTCTATAAAAATCAAGATGTCGCTGTGGTCGGTGGTGGCAATACGGCGGTGGAAGAAGCCTTGTATTTGGCAAATATCGCGCAACGTGTATTCTTAATCCATCGCCGTGATACCTTCCGCGCGGAAAAAATCATGGTGGATAAATTGATGAAACGCGTGGAAGAAGGTAAAATCATTTTAAAAACCAACGCGCAATTAGCCGAAATTTTAGGCGATGACATGGGTGTAACAGGCGCACGTTTGCAGAAAAACGATGGCTCAAGCGAAGAATTGGCGGTGAAAGGCGTGTTTATCGCCATTGGGCATAAGCCGAACACGGACATTTTCAAAGGTCAATTAGAGATGGACGAAACAGGCTATCTCATCACACGCGGTGGCAACGAAGGCAACGCTGGCGCAACCAATATTGAAGGCGTGTGGGCGGCTGGCGATGTGAAAGACCATGTGTATCGTCAAGCGATTACCAGCGCGGCGAGCGGTTGCCAAGCAGCTTTGGACGCGGAACGTTGGTTAGACAGCCAAAAATAAATCTGTGGAATTTGGGCGCGAAAAACGCTAAAATATGCGCCCAAGTTTCTTTATTTTAATGAAATATGCACAACGTTCCTGATATTGCTGACTGCATCACGCAAAATCTCAACCAATATTTTCACGACCTAGACGGACAAACTGCGTGTGGCGTGTATGATATGGTTTTGTTTCAAGTGGAAAAACCGCTTTTACAACGCGTGATGGATGAATGTGGTGGCAATCAATGCAAAGCCGCCGCCATGTTGGGCTTAAATCGCAATACGTTGCGCAAAAAGTTATTGCAACATGGTTTGTTGTCGTGAATGTAAGATTGAAGCTGTTTGAATGATAAGGATAAACTTATCTTTCAGGCAGCTTTTTGTATTTAAAATTTCTATTGATTTGTTTAAATTAAAATATGTCCAATTCTTCTAATTCTCTTGATACGCTCGCCGATGATGTGTTTTTGTTTGCGTCTATTGGGCATTTGCTGGTGGTGGTCATTGGCTACATTGCCCAACGCAACAGCGAAAAATCGTATGATAAGAAATTGATTTTATTGGCTGAGAAAATATTTTCCGTGTCGCTTATTGCGGTGGTCGTAGGCGCATTTATAATGGTTTATACCGAATTTTAATTTTTTTGTTTTGCCCATTTTTCTTTATTAAAGGAATTTTTTATGTCCAAAATCACTCGCGCTTTGATTAGTTTGTCTGACAAAACAGGTGCTGTTGAATTCGCCCAAGCCTTGCACAACTTGGGCGTGGAAATTTTGTCCACAGGCGGCACTGCAAAATTGCTTGCCGATGCCAATATCCCCGTGATTGAAGTGGCGGATTACACAGGCTTTCCCGAAATGTTGGACGGTCGCGTGAAAACGCTGCACCCGAAAATTCACGGTGGCATTTTGGGTCGCCGCGATTTAGACGAACACGTTGCCAAAATGCGCGAACACGGCATTGATAACATTGATTTGGTGTGCGTGAATTTGTATCCGTTTGCTGCCACGATTGCCAAAGCAGGCTGCACGTTGGAAGATGCGATTGAAAACATTGACATCGGCGGGCCAACAATGGTGCGTTCTGCCGCGAAAAACTGGAAACACGTTGCCATCGTTACCGATAATTCAGATTTTGATGCGATTATTGATGAATTGCAACATTCAAGCAGCCTGTCGGACAAAACGCGCTTTAATTTGTCGCGCAAAGCGTTTAGCCACACTGCGCAATACGATGGCATGATTTCCAACTATCTGACCAGCGTGTCGGACGAAAAACTATCGGGCGAACCCGAAATTACCGAATTCCCACAACAATTTAACCAAAGCTGGATTAAAGTCCAAGAAATGCGTTATGGCGAAAATCCACACCAGCAAGCCGCGTTTTACCGCGACATTTACCCAGCGACTGGCAGTTTGAGCGCGTACACGCAATTACAAGGCAAAGAGTTGTCATACAACAATATTGCCGATGCGGACGCGGCTTGGGAAGCCGTAAAATCATTTGAACAACCCGCTTGTGTGATTGTGAAACACGCCAATCCATGCGGCGTGGCGATTGCCGACAATACTTTGGACGCATACCGTTTGGCGTATGCAACCGACACCACCAGCGCGTTTGGTGGCATCATCGCGTTCAACCGCGAAGTAGATGGCGCGACCGCCAAACAAATTACCGACAATCAATTTATGGAAGTATTGATGGCACCAGCGTTCACAGCCGAAGCATTGGCGGTGCTGGAAGCGAAGAAAAACGTGCGCGTTTTGACCGTGCCATTGGTGGCGGGCGCGAACCGTTTTGAATTGAAACGTGTGGGCGGTGGTTTATTGGTGCAAACGCCTGATATTCATCGCATTTCGCGCGAAGATTTGCGCGTGGTGTCCAAACGCCAACCGACCGAACAAGAATGGAACGATTTATTGTTTGTGTGGAATGTGGCGAAATTTGTGAAATCCAATGCGATTGTGTTTGGCAAAGGCGGTCAAACCTACGGCATTGGCGCAGGTCAAATGAGCCGCGTGGACAGCACACGCATTGCCGCGCGTAAAGCACAAGACGCGAATTTGGATTTAACGGGCGCGTGTGCGGCATCGGACGCATTTTTCCCATTCCGTGATGGCGTAGATGTGATTGCGGAACAAGGCATTAAAGCGATTATCCACCCAGCAGGTTCAATGCGCGATGAAGAAGTGTTCGCGGCAGCCGATGAACATGGCATTGCGATGGTGGTAACGGGCATTCGTCATTTCCGCCACTAATTTAGCATAAAACAGGCAGCCTGAAAGGAGAAAATTCACTTTCAGGCTGCCTGAATTTTGTGCGCGGATATTTTGTCGTGAACGCGCGTCTTGCCGCGCACCACGCTTTTGGGTGGGTGGCGCGGAACGGTGTGTTCTTCGTAGTGTCGATTGGGCAGATTCTTGAACCCGATATTTTCATGTAAAATCAAAAAATTGTCGGATACAAGTATCCGACCTACGCGACTGAATGACTTTAAAAAAGCGGTGGAGGTCTATAATGCAACAAGATAATTTTGGTGAATACTATAATATTGATTTTGAAAAAATAATAAATATCAATGATTTATATGTTGTTATGGAAATTGCTTTTCCTATGTGCAATTTCTCCATACAGTACAATCAAGATATTTATGAAAAAACTTATGATACTAATACTGAT
>JBHARQ010000012.1:0-4095 GCA_041831015.1 Simonsiella sp.
AATGCTACGTTTAACCAAACTTACGCCCCCCAAAATGCCACCGTATGCCAGCCATTTCCACTCCGCAGGGTCGGTGGTTAAAAATTGCCATGTCATTGAGCCAGCCATAACGCTGTACCAAACCTTATCTGCCGACAACGCCCCAGTGGTCGGGTTATTAACCATGCCGCCCAACCAATATTTCAGACGTTCCGCAAAATTCGGCGGCGGATTTTGAAAATTCGGCGGCGGTAAATTGCGGTATTTCATCGCGCATCTCCCTATTTACGTCGTTTACGCGCAGCACGCTTGGCACGCGCTACGCCCGAATGTCTATGTGTTTGTGGGCGCGATATGGTTTTCACGATTTTGTCCGCTACTAGCCAACGCATTTCCATTTTTGGCAACGCAGAAAGCAATGCCAAAGCAGTAATGGCTTTCTTCATATTGCCCCCTAAACCGCATTCAAAGCGGTCTCAAACACACGCGCATAACGTGCAATCAACGTGTCTTTGTCTTCGCCATTGACAACTTTACGCGCACCAACGTAGTCGCAAACGCTGTCATTGACATAACGGCTCAATTTACGAGTCGTGAACCAGCCTTCTTTCATACCCACGCACAAAATCTTGGCGGCAGTATCAGCTTGTTTGGCTAAATCGGGATTGGCAAGCAAATCAATCCCCAGTTTTTCGCTGGCTTTTTGGTAATTGCTGTGCCAAGTAAGCTGCACATAGCCACGTCCAAAAAACAGATGCGGACATTCATTCTCGGTGTACACGGTGTCGCGGTCGCTGTTTTTGTAGCAATAGCGCACTCCGTTGCTGTTGGTGCGCCAATGACCATAATCATGTTTCGCGCCGCGACCGTATTCACTGATTGGCTGCATAGTGCGGTCGGTTTCGTGCAATACGGTTGCCAACACATACGCCGTTTGCTGCAACGTCATGCTCTGCGCCACGCATTCGCGCACAATGATGTTGATGCCGTCCACTTGCGCTTGGCTCAAGCCACCGCCAAATAATTTGCCGCGTATATGATTAAAAAATGCTTGATTTGCCAACGCTTTGGCGATGTTTTCTTGTGCTAATTGTTCCGTATTCAGTTGTTGCTGTTCATCCATCGTGTTATCCTTTTAAAAATTAATCAGATACTTAAGCCTTGATTAAAACATCACAAGCGCATCATCGCGCCTTGATTCGTGTCGGTACGCAAAAACGCCCGAAAGCGTTAAAATTTCGGGCGTTTTTGGGTTAATTTTAATTCAATTAAAACAACGGCATTTGCACGGATTCATCATCAGGCAAGCGGTCAGGCTCTTTCAAGATGCGCCAGATGTGGCGGTCGGTCATTTTGTGTTGGTAAACCAAATTGCTGACGGCGAGCGTGGCAGACATGGTTTGCGTCATCTCATCAAACTGTTGCCTGATATAGCGGTCGCGCAGCTCGCGCAAGGCAGCATCGCATTTGGGTATCCACAGCTTGCGCTGGCTGGCATAGGCGGTCTCAATTTTATTGACAATCGACTCTTCCAGCACTTCAGTAAGCGCGGCGTGTAGCATTTTACCTGCTTTTGTCTTATTTTTGCCAATCGGGATGTGTGTCCCAGCGTAATGTTGCAGCAGCGTAAACGCTGCATCTGCCCCTGCTACCGTCATCAAAGCGATAAATGATTCGGGCAATAAGTGGGCAATATCATTAAATTGTGTTGTAAAGTCAAAGTTTTGCATAGTCGGCTTTCAAAAAATGGTTTATAATGTGTTTACTAGATTAAATCTTCTTTCCGCCGACCATGTTTGGCGGATTTTTTTTACTTTTTTGCGTTGATTGCCGCCGTTTGTTGTTTGATAACGTGATAATTCAGCGCGGCAATTAATTTTCGCAACTCTTCGGCATTCAGTTGATTCACTTCATCTTTTTGAAACATCTTTTTTGCCATGCCGTTGGCGTATGCCCATGTTTTGTTGGCGGTGGCGAGCAGCGCGGACAATTTGTTCATCATCGCGCTCACGTCGGTTGTGTGCAGCGGCTTTCTGCCCAAATTTGAGCGCGTGGGCTGAAAGCCAAGACGCTCAAATTCGGCAATCACGCGTTGCAACTGCAATAAATCGCAATCTTTACAACTGCTTTTGCCTGTGATGCGCTGCAACACGGCGCGATAATTATCATCATCCAGCGCAAGTTGCTTTTGGGCGACTTTGATTTTTTTAATCAAGCCATTGCGCTTTTCTTCTGTTGTCTTTGCCATATTTAGCTCCTAGTTTTTGGGGTCAAAACACAAACTGAAACGGGCTTTAAACTCGGTTTAAACTGGGTTTAAAACCCGTTTGGATTTGTGGTCTGTTGTTTTCAGGCTACCTGAAAAGTGAATAATTTAATTGATAGTGCATTGTTTTCTATCACAAACGTTAAATCCACCGTTGTTTAACAACGTCTCAACGATTGCAATTACTGCTTTTAATCCCAATGCCTGCAAATCAGTTAAATCATCTAATTCAGGGGGTGATTCCAATTACCTTTCTTACTAAATCAAACATCATCTTCCCAGCCACCTAAAAACTCTACCAATTCATTGACCAGCGCAGACAAACTTTCCGCAGCAATCACTTGATTTGAAAAAGCTAAACTAGCAGCGTCATCGCCTTTTTGTTCGGCTTCTTTATGCAACACATCTAAAAATTTAATGCGTTTCAACTTCAAATCAGCCGTCAAAACAAATGCAATCTGTTCGCGCCACACCAAGCCCAATTCATTAACCTTCATGCCTTGTTCAACGTGGCAAACCACATCTTCATCGTTCAAGTGCTTATTGCTGATTTTGACCAGCCCTTCATGGCGCGTAACGCCTGTTAATTGGCACGAATAATCTAATTCAAAGCCACCTCTTGCTTCGCCAACAAGCACCCAATCCGTCATTAACGACACGGGCGATTGCTTGGTTTTCGGCAATTTTGCGTCCAAGCCACCCAATACGCGGCGTAATCTCGTCAGCATATTTTCGGCTTGTTTGCTGCTCACACTACCCACAAACAACAACTGTCGTGGCGTATGGCACATTGCATACAAACGACTGCTACGGCATAAAGTGCGTGGTAACAATTCGTCTTTTACTTTTTCTTTTAACTCAATGAGTTCTTTACGCCCAACAAAGCGACCTTCTTTGCGAAAGATTTGAGCAACTCGTTGCTCTAATTCATCTTTAATTGCGGATTGGGGCAAAATACGTTCTTGCTTTTTCAAGCTAACCGACCAAGTGTCGGCAGCCTGAAAAACCAGCTCATTGGTAAAACTATGTGGCGATACAAAACCTTGACTAAACCAATCCAAGCCTGACACTTCGGCAAAAGGATTTTTCGCCAATGCCGTTTCCAGTTGATTGGTGGTTGGTACGGTTTCGGGGTTCAGGCGGTAAATGCTTAATTGTTTGATAAACATAATATTTCCTTAATTTAGTGAAGAGTAGGTTGCTCATCTTTCAAATATTCGGGGAAATGTTTAAGCGTAAATTTTTTAAATTCCCTAAATACCGAAATTGAATAAGCTAATTTTTTTTGACATTCGGACGGTAAATTGTCCCAATTCGCCAATAATTTCTTCAACATAGGTGCATATAATGAGCCAGCAGTCAGTAAATTCTGAAAATGTTCATTCATTACTTGTTTTTCTTTATCGCCCATCTGATTGGAAAATTGGTTCAACAAACGCATTTTTTCATCAACATGAGTAGCATAAATAAAAATGGCACAAACCAGCGTATCAACTCCCAACTGAACTGCATCAATATTGATTTGCTTATCTGGTTTCATCTCACGCCCCCAATTCCTGATTAAACGGCTCAATCACAAAATACTCTTCGCCCGATTTAATCTTAATGCCCTTGAATTGATTATTGTCAAACAATTCAGGGTATTGCAAAATCAATTCACGGTTAATTTCGTACTTTTCGCGCACAAAGCGTTTCAAATTTGGGTCGGATTGCAAACGCTCAATCACATCATCTTTGCCCGAAATCACCACCGATGGCGAATTGATACGCCATTTCACAATGCCTGTGGTCAAATCGGCGTATTTCACGCGGTTGTTATCAGTCAATTTGGCGCGATTGGCTTCACACCA
>JBHARQ010000013.1:0-2952 GCA_041831015.1 Simonsiella sp.
AATGTGGTTGGCAAATTTTAATTCCACGCCATACGCTTCGGCGCGTAAACGGGCAATCATGGCTTCCAAATTCACCACTTTGGCTGCACTTTCACGCAAAATAGCAGAACTGCGCGTGTCGTCTAATTTTAATAAAACTTGTCCTTTTTCAACCACATCACCTTCTTTGACTTTCATTTCGGCAATGGTACCGGGGTCTAGGCTTTGGACAATTTGTTCGCGGCTGCTGGGAATGACGCTACCTTGTCCGCGAGTCACTTCTTCTACGGTGCTGTTGTATGCCCAAATGAGAAAGACGATGATGAGAATAAAAAATAGGATAATCACGGCAAACATGCCGCGATGCTTTTCGGTTTGCAACGCAGCGTTCAAGTCGTTGATTAAATGTAAATCAGACGAACTGATGTTTTCGTTTTTTTGGTTTTTCATGTTCATTCCAATAGTTTGATGGTATTGGTTTAGTATTGGGTTAATGTGTTTTCAGGCTGCCTGAAAGATTGATTTTTGGCAAACCACCCATTCGTGCCACTCACCTAAAGCGTGGGTGCGGCGGCAAGACGCCGCGTTCTGGCAAAAAACAGGCAGCCTGAAGGGGTTAGGCAGGGCGTGGCAAGCTATCGCTGTTGGCTGTGGCTTGTGCAATTTGTTGAGCAGTGGCTGCTTGGGCTGGTGCGCCTTTGGCTTGTTGTGCCGCAGCGTTTTGCTGTTGTTCATTTTGCATCAGGCGTTGCAACACGGCATCGCGTGGGCCATCCATCACCACGGTTCCATTATCCATCACCACAATGCGGCTCACCATTTTCAGCACTTGTGGACGATGGGTAACCACAATCATGGTTTTGTCATGCGCCCATTGTGCCAAGGCATTCAATGCCATATTTTCGGTATTGCCATCTAAACCTGTGGTCGGCTCATCTAATAACACCACGCGCGGCTGTTTCAAAGTCAAACGCGCCAAGGCGATGATTTGTTTTTGACCGCCTGATAAACCTTGACCATCTTCACCCAAGGGCATGTCCAAACCCAATGGATGCCCTTGAATGATTTTATCCAAGCCAAATCGCCCCAAGGCATTTAATAAATCTTGGTCGCTTGATGAATAGCCATCGGTACGCGCCAAATCCATGTTTTCGCGCAATGTCCCTAAAAATAGACGCGGTGCTTGGTTTAATAAAACCACTTGGTTACGCAAGAAATTGGGGTCAATTTGGCGAATATCTACATTGTCTAATGTGACATTACCACCTTGCGCGGGGTCATATAAACCCGATGCCAATTTTAATAAGGTGGATTTACCGCTACCAATACTGCCCAAAATCGCGACTTTTTCACCTGCTTTAATATATAAACTCACTTCGCGTACCGCAGGTGCCAAATCTTTGGAATAGGCAAATGATGCGCGGTTGAATTTTAATTCGCCACGCGGTTCGGTTAATGTGATGTATTGACGTTCTACATCGCGCTCAATTGGACGCTCAATAATACGGTTGATGCCTTCCAAGGCGTGTTTGGCTGATTGATAACGCGTTGCCAAACCTGCAATTTGTCCTAATGGTGCCAAAGCACGTCCTGACAAAATCACCGATGCAATCAATGCACCCATGGTAATTTGATTGCCTGCATCTTGGCTGTGAATCAAATGTGTTCCGACCAACACCAAACCTACAGTATTCAATTGCTGCATTGCCACCGCAAAATTCACCAAAAAATTGCTGATGTCGCGTGTTTTAATGGATGCTGCTGATGTTTTGGCGGTGTACATATCCCATTTTTGTTGTGCCCAGTTGGTTGCGTTGTTGACTTTTAATGTCTCAATGCCTTCAATCGCTTCCACCGCCAAACCTTGACGTTGTGAACCCTCTTTCATGGATTCATTAATCGCTTTTGCCAATGAACGCTGTCCCAGCAAGCTGACAATAATCACCAAAGGAATAATCGTCATCGGTACAAACGCCAATTTTCCGCCAATAATGGAAATCACCACCACAAACAGCAGCAAAAACGGAAAATCCGCCAACACCAGCAAGCTGGCACTGGTCATAAATTCACGCACCGCTTCAAAATCGCGCAAATTATTGGCATACGAACCTGATGAAGTCGGTTTTTCCGCCAATCTCAACGCCATCACGCGGCGGAATAATGCCGAACTAATAATCAAATCCGCTTTTTTACCGGCAATATCAGTCAAATGCCCACGAATTAATTTGGTAATCAATTCAAAGACAATCGCCACAAAAACACCAATACTCAATGCCCACAAGGTTTCATAAGTTTGGTTCGGAATCACGCGGTCATATACCTGCATCACATACAGCGAGCTGACCAATGCCAAAAAGTTGATGATAATCGTCGCCAAAATAATTTGGTAATAATAGCGGCGAAAACGCCAAATCACTTTCCAAAACCATTGTTTTGGTAAGGTATATTCAGGCAAATCAGAACGTGCATCAAATGATGTTTTCGGCTTAATAAACCAACAATAGCCTAAATACAATTGGCTTAATTGCTCATAACTCAACTCGCTGGAAACACCACCTACTTGTCGCAAATGAAACTGACGGTTTCTACCCGAACCTGTGATTTTGGTGACCACCGCCGCTTCTTCATTTCGCAAAATGATGACTACGGGGGTTGCCAGTGATGGAATGTCGCCTAAATCACGTTTGGACAAACTGTTTTCAAAACCAAAACTTGCCAATACTTCTGACAATGAATGGTAATTGGTGTGTAATTTTTCATCGCGCAAAACTTGTGCAGACAATGCTGCTTCCGCTACGGGCGCACCGTAAAGCTGGGTAGCCAGCGCGAGATGTTCTATGATGGATTTCATGGTTTATGGTGTGTTAATAATATTAAATTTGGGATGGGAATGAATATTCAGGCTGCCTGAATATTCGGGGCTAATGACCATTCCTTTTGCACTTGCTTTTGCATCAAAAATCGCCCACTTCT
>JBHARQ010000014.1:0-17682 GCA_041831015.1 Simonsiella sp.
TGGCACGGAACTGTTCGCATTTCATCGCAACGATGTAGCGTGGGTCATGCCCACGATTAACTTACACCATTTTCAGGCTGCTTGTCATCGTGGGCAAAGCCCACGCTACAACTTATTCTACGAAGAACACACGGTTCCGTGCCACCAACCTAAAGCGTGGGTGCGGCGGCAAGACGCCGCGTTCTGGCGAATGTGCAGTAAGTTGGTTTATTCGCGCCAATCGGCTTGGCTTTCGCTTTGGATTTGGAAGATTTGTTCGCTGGCTAAATCGATGGCGGTCAGTTGTCCGCCCAACAATGCGCCTGTATCCAGCGCAATCACGCCTTTTTCATTGAGAAATCCCAATGCCGACCAATGCCCAAAGACAATTTTATGGCTTAAATGCGCCCGATGTTTGGCATCAAACCATGCGCGATGGGGCGGTTTGATTTCGGAATAAATGCCTTTGAAATCATGGTCTAAATGGTGATGTTTGGTGAGAACGCGCATTCGGGTGAGGACGTTGGTGATGAATCGTAGGCGTTCGTAACCTGTTAAATCGGGCGACCAGTGGCTGGGTTGGTTGCCGTACATATGGGCGAAGTAGTCGTGTGGCTGTTGTTGTAGGGCGGTTTCGACTTCTTTTGCCAATTCTATGGTTTGTTCGATTGTCCATTCGGGCAGTATGCCAGCGTGAACGAGAACGTGGGTGTGGTTATGACGCAATAAGGGCTGATGTCGCAGCCAATCGCGCATTTTGTTTAATTCGGGGTGTTGTAAAATGGGCTGGATGGTGTCGCGGTGTTTGAGTTTGCCAAAACCGTAGGTGAGGGCGAGTAGGTGTAAGTCGTGGTTGCCCAGTACGATTTGCACGCTGCTTTCGTGCTGCATGCAAAATTGTAGGCATTCCAGTGATTGTGTGCCGCGATTGACGATGTCGCCTACCAGCCACAAGGTGTCTGTGCCGTGATTGAAATCAATCAGTTGGAGTAATTGGGTTAATTCGGTGTAGCAACCTTGTAGGTCGCCGATTGCGTAGTGTGCCATGGTGGTGTGAATGTAGGGAAAGGGTTATTGGGGGAAGGAATAGGGTGTTTTTAGGCTGTTTGTGTTTCGTGCCACTGGTTTTAGCGTGGGTGCGGCGGCAAGACGCCGCGTTCTGGCAATTTTCAGGCTGCCTGAAGCGATGAATCGCGTTCTGCTAAATATTCATTCAAGCCTTTTTCGCGTAATACGCAGCTTGGGCATTCGTGGCAACCGTCTACCACGCCTGTGTAGCAAGTGTGGGTGTGTTCGCGGATGTATTCAAATGCGCCCAGTTGGTCTGCCAATGCCCATGTTTGTTTTTTGGTTAAATACATGAGTGGGGTACGAATGTTGAAATCGTATGCCATGGCTAAATTGAGGGTAACATTCATGGATTTGACAAAGACATCGCGGCAATCAGGATAGCCCGAAAAGTCGGTTTCGCACACGCCAACAAAAATATCGTGAATCTGTTGTGATTTGGCATAAATGGCTGCATATAGCAGGAATAAGGCATTGCGCCCATCTACAAAGGTATTGGGCAAGCTGCCTGATGTGTCAATTTCGGCATCGGGATTCATCAAGGCATTGTGGGTAATGCTGGAAATGAGTGAGAGGTCTAATACGGTTTGTTTCACACCTAAATCTTGGGCAATCCATGCGGCACGGTCTAATTCAATCGCGTGGCGTTGTCCGTAGGCGAATGTGATGGTTTGGACATTGGCTGCGCCGTATTCGGCAATGGCTTGAAATAGGCAAGTGGTGGAATCTTGTCCACCCGAAAAAATAACAAGGGCTTGTTTGGGAGTGGTCATGATGAATGATTTGGGGAATGAAAAGGGTGTATTCTACCGCAAACTTTCAGGCTGCTTTAAATACATAACCAAATAAGTGGTGATTTGACGGTTTGCGCTCTATCGCCGCGCGGGCGACTTACTTTTTAAAAAAGTAAGCCAAATAAGATAAAGTTTAATACGTTTCATACAAAAATAAATGTTCAGGCAGCCTGAAATGTTTGTTTAAAATAAGCAAAGTTCATTTTGTTAATATATTTGGCTTACTTTTTTAAAAAGTAAGTCGCCCGCGCGGCGATAGAGCGCAAAACCTTTGATGTTCCCATTTCAATTTTTTTATCGTGTACTTTCAGGCTGCCTGAAAGCAAATTGACAAACCCCCATGACTTTGATGAAATACCGAAAATAACATTTAGATGCGAGCAAACAAATGGAATTATTAACTGGGCTTTTGCCATTAATATTGGGCGTGGTCATTGCGGCTGGCGTCTGCTATGGCATTTACAAATTTGTCGTGAGCTATTATCGGCTGGCGTCCAAAGAAATGGCGTTTGTCCGTACAGGCTTGTTTGGCGAAAAAGTGGTGATTAATGGTGGCACATTCGTGTTTCCCCATTTGCAAACCAAGGTGAATGTGAATATGAACACCTTGCGTTTGGAAGTGCGCCGTGAAGCCGAGCAAGCGTTGATTACGCGCGACCGTATGCGCGCCGATGTGATTGCCGAATTTTATGTGCGCGTGAAAAATGACGAAGCCAGCGTTGCCACCGCCGCCCGAACATTGGGCGAAAAAACGATGAATCATAACAATGAATTATCGGATTTGGTAGAAGGTAAATTTGTGGACGCGCTCCGTGCCGTGGCAGCCGAAATGGCAATGAAAGAATTGCACGAAAAACGCAGCGATTTCATTCAAAAAGTGCAATTATCCGTATCGGAAGATTTGACGAAAAACGGTTTGGAATTAGAAACAGTGTCTTTGACAGGGCTCGACCAGACCAATATTGATTATTTCAACCCTGAAAATGCGTTTGACGCGGAAGGTTTGGTACGTTTAACCGAAATCACGGAAGCGCGTAAAAAAGAGCGGAATGACATTGAGCGCAATACCGAATTAGCCATCAAAGCAAAAGATTTGGAAACCGAACAAAATAATTTGAAATTAGACCGCGAGCAAGAATACGCACGTTTGGCGCAAGAACGTGAAATTGCGGTGCGCCGTGCCGAGCAAAAAGCCGCCGTTGAATTATACGAAATTGAAAAACAATTAGAAATTGATTTGAAACGCATTGAAGCTGAACGCGAAATTCATAATGAAAGCATTCGCACCCAACAAGCGGTTACCATTACGGAACAAGAACGTGTGATTGCGATTGCTGAAAAATCTCGCGCCGAAAGTGCCGCCAAAGCGCAAGCCGATAAAGCGCGTGCCGCCGCCGTGCTGGAAGAAGAAACCGTTCACAAAGTCCGTGAAACGGAACGCGCAGAACGCGCCAAAGCCGTTCAACTGATTGCCGCGCAAGAAGAAGCGCAAAAAGCAGCGATTGCCGTGAAAGTGTCTGCTGCCGCCGAAAAACAAGCAGCGATTGACCGCGCCGAAGCTGCCAAAATTGCCGCCGAAGGCGAAGCGGCTGCCAAATTGGAGTTGGCAAAAGCGCAAGAAGTGCAATATCGTGTTGATGCAGAAGGCACGGAAAAATTGAATAAAGCGGCGAATTTGTTGTCTGAAGAACAAATTGAAATGCAAGTTCGTTTGAATACGCTCAAGCATTTGCCTGATATTATCCGCGAATCGGTGAAACCGATGGAAAATATTGATGAAATTAAAATTTTGCAGGTGAATGGTGTGGGTGGTTTTGCAGGCGGTTCGGCTGGTGGGCAGGATAATCCACATGTGAGCTTGTCTGACCAAATGGTGAACAGTGCCTTGCGCTATCGCAGTCAAGCACCGTTGGTGGATGGATTGTTGAAAGAAATTGGGCTGACGGGTGGCGATATTAATGGCATGACACAAGGTTTGCATCGTCCCCAAAATGATGACGATGACATCATTGACCAACATCCTGATGAGATGAACCCAGAAAACAACACTCCGCCCACTCATCCAGATGATGAAACGCCATCGCCTAATCTTCCGACAACTTGATTTGTTATAATGCGCTGCTGGATTTTCAGGCAGCCTGTATTGAAAAATGAGCAAAAGGCAGCCTGAAAAGATTATTCACAAAGGTATTTGAATGAAAATTAAAAAACTACTATCGCAAATCATGCACCCGCGCACGGTGGGCAAGCTGACGGTGTACGCGCAATTAATGCGAATTGACCGCCCGATTGGCACATTACTGTTGCTGTTTCCGACCATTTGGGCGATTTGGATTGCGTCTAATGGTAAACCAAATTGGCTGACCTTACTCATGTTTGCTATTGGCACCTTTCTTATGCGTAGCGCAGGTTGCGTGATTAACGACTGGGCAGACCGTGGTTTTGACGGACATGTGGCGCGTACCAAACACCGTCCAGCCGCGCGTGGCTTGGTCAGCAAAAAAGAAGTGTATCGGCTGACGGCGGTGTTGTGTGTGTTGGCGGCTTTGTGCTTGATTCCATTTACTTATAAAACATGGTTGATGGCAGTCCCTGCGGTTTTTTTAGCGTTTTCCTATCCCTATATGAAACGCTTTTTTCCTGTACCGCAAATTTATTTAGGATTTGCGTTTTCATTTGGCATTCCGATGGCGTTTATGGCGGTGCTGAATGACGTGCCAGCGATTGGCTGGTGGCTGTTTGCCGCGAATGTGTTTTGGACGCTGGCGTATGACACCATTTACGCCATGGCAGACAAAGCAGACGATGCCAAAATTGGCATCAAAACATCCGCCTTAACCTTTGGCAAATACGATGCCGAAATGGCGATGTTGAGCTATTTCATCTTTGATATTTTGATGATTCAAGTGGGGATATTGCTGGGTGCGGTGTGGGCGTATTGGTTGATTTTGGTACTGACCATTTACATGCAATGGCAGTTTTACCTACGCATCCAAAAGCGCGACCCACAAGCCTGTTTCAACGTCTTTTTAGATAATAAAGATATTGGATTAATGTGGTTTTTAGGGATTGTGATGCACTATTCCTATTTATAATCAAACATTCAGGCAGCCTGAAAAATGAGTCAAATCACTTTCAGGCTGCCTGAATTTTTTGACGGGAACGCGGCGTCTTGCCACCGCACCCACGCTTTTGGGCTTGTGGCACGAAACGGTATGTTCTCCGTAGTTTTGATTTTGTCGTAGGGGCGGATTTCATATCCGCCCTTTACAAAATAATGGAGTGGCGACGGCTCGTCGCCATTTTTCAAATACGCCACAAATTTCATTTTGATGAAATTCAATCGTTGGCGACGAGCCGTCGCCGCTCCATGTGGTATTGGTAAATTTTGTCGTGTACTGAAAGGCTGCCTGAAATGCCCAATTTATCCTACGAAGAACGCACCGTTCCGCGCCACCACCCAAAAGCGTGGGTGCGGCGGCAAGACGCCGCGTTCCGCAAATATTCATGTTGGTGTAGGGGTCAAGCAGCGATGGTTTTGTTGTATTTCAGGCAGCCTTTTATGTGTTTTTCGCATTTCAGGCTGCCTGAAACTTTTGTTTCATCGGTATAATATCGGGATTGTTTATTTTCATGTCTTCTCATTATGTCCACTGATTTTCTCGCGCATCATCAGCCAACGCCTACCACAGTTACGGCGTTGTGGTATATCCATCATTTTGAAACTCAAGGCACTTGGCAAAAGGATTTTGCTTTTGAAAAGCGTTTGCGCGATTGCCAATTAGATTATTCGCTCGGCAGCTTGAAACGGATTGGGGAATTGTTAGAACAAATTCGCCGTTTAAAACCGAATCCTGATACGTTTTTTAAACATGCGAATCATCAGGTTTTTTTATTTACGGTGGCGTTTTATTGCGGCGAAGTGCGCGGACGTTTGGCGCAAATCGCGCCGATTTGGTACACATGGCAGGAATTTGCCGCTGAACATCCTGATTTGAAAGAGCGTTATCCACATTGTTTGGATTATCAGTTTGTGTGTTATTTGCCAAACGATGATTATTTTTTCCCAATTCAGGCGATTTTGTCGGCATTATTTGATGAACCTGAACAGATGCAATCGGTGTATCAAGCAACATTGGGCAATTATCAAGCGGTTGCCGATGAGGTCGTGTTGCCAGAAATGCCGCCGCATCGTGTGGATTTTGATATGAATCAGGCGTTGGCTCAAACGCCGATTGAGTTTTTGCCTTATTTGCAGATGTTGCCGCCGACCACTTTGTATGGCGATGATTTGATGGGGCAAATTCGTCATTTGCATAAATTGTATCAATCAGGACGTGTGGTGTGGGCGGCGTTGGTTCATGCCGACCAGCGTTTGGTGGATTATGGGAATGCCGCCGCCAGTCGCGCCCAGATTATTTACGACCCAACAGGACGCACATCGCCCGCGCAATTAGATGCGTACGCAGAACAATTTTATCAATATCAACAAGACCATCCGCAAGCACCCAGCGAAGATGGTGCATTGTTCACGCCTGTTCCGAGCGAGATTAGCCATATGCCGTTGCTTTCAGGCAGCCTGTGGGTGTGGCGACCGCATTTGCCTAATGGAATGCTGACTTTGCCTGTGTTCCCAATTTTGATGGCGGACGATGTGCCTGCGGTTACCATTTTACCAGCACGTTATTGGACGCAAACCAGTTGGTATGTCAAATGGTTACAACAGCAAGCTGAATTGAATGAGCAACAAAGCAAGGAACCACGCAGCAGCCAAGAAACCACATACGCATTTGAACATTTATTGCGCCAACAACCTGATTTTTGGGCAAATTATCATGAATTACTGTCACCACAAAGCGAGCATTTGCCCGATTTAGGCACGCAGCCACGTCATCATCCCGTTGTGCCACACGAAAGCGACCAGCGATTTATTCAACTGTGTCGTGCCAACGCCATGCTGACCTATCCACGCGCCCAAGAGCATCGTCCGTCCATGCGTACCATTGCGGAGTGCGTGAAACAAATTCAAAGTCATCAAACCACCGAAACCTTTGAATCTGATGTGCAAATGTATGCCCAATTACGATTATTAAATTGGAAAAATTTATTAGAAGAAGTGGCGCAGCCTTATGCGAAAAGTCGCCCTTTGCCCAAAGTTGCCAGCATTATTCAGCGCGATAAATTGGGCGCGGCACACATTGCCAAATTGGTTGATTTTTTGCAAGAACAACGTTTTGTGCATCAAAACACCACCGCGATGTTGTATTTAAGCTATTTATATTATTCAGGAAAACTGGTTTCCCAGTCTATTTTAGAAGGCGAAAGCTGCCTGAAAATGGCGTGTCAATTAGGCGATTATCGTGCCATCAAATGGTTAGCGGAAATTTTATTGATTGCACCACAACGCGCCGCCGTATTGCTCGCCGAAGATGTGGCGCGAGACAGCCAAGCACTTGCTGACTGCTACCAAGCCGCCCAAACCGCAGGCACATTCCAATATGATGCCGATGAATTTCAGGCGCAAATCCAAGCCTTTTTGCATGACCCGTTCGCGCAGTTGGAGCAAATTCGTCGTTTATTCTATCGTGCGGCAGAATTAGGGCATCCCACAGCAAGCGCACGGGTGCGCGAATTGATTGCCCAAGAACGTTTGCCCGAAACCGCCAGCGAAAACCGTTTCACGGATATTAATGAATGGCTGATGGCACATTTTGATTATCAACCTGATGATTTTAAATTATCTTTTGACCATCCAGAAAGCGAGCATACGCAGGAAACGCAGGGATTATTATCGCGCTTATTTCACAAATAAATGTTATCAGGCAGCCTGAAATGCACATGAGTTCATTTTCAGGCTGCCTGAAATTTTTGGCGGGAACGCGCGTCTTGCCGCGCACCACGCTTTTGGGTTACTGGCACGGAACGGCGCGTTCTTCATAGAAAAAACGGTAGCGTGGGCTTTGCCCACGATTAACCCATGTCATTTTCAGGCTGCCTGTCATCGTGGGCATAGCCCACGCTACATCTTAAGCTACGAAGAACGCACCGTTCCGCACCACCCACCCAAAAGCGTGGGTGCGGCGGCAAGACGCCGCGTTCTGCACCATACTGCATCCCTCCTATTTTCAAGCAGCCGTTTTTTGTTGATAATACGGTCATGTAAATAGTTTGATTTAAGGACATGAAATGAAAATTGTCATTGCTGCCGATTCTTTCAAAGAAAGTTTAACCGCACCACAAGCGTGCAATGCCATTCAACGCGGTTTTTCGCAAATTATGCCCAACGCACATTATGTTTCCGTGCCAATGGCAGACGGTGGCGAAGGAACAGCAGCCGCTTTGGTGTCGGCTTGCGGCGGCGAATGGGTGTCGGTGCGCGTGTCCGACCCATTGGGCAGACCCGTAGAAGCCAAATATGGCGTATTACCCAACGGCACAGCAGTCATGGAAATGGCAGAAGCCGCAGGTTTACATTTGCTCACACCAGCCGAACGCAATCCCATGAAAACCAGCACTTATGGCGTGGGCGAAATGATTGCCGATGCGCTCCAACGCGGCATTCGCAAAATCATCTTGGGCATTGGCGGTTCCGCTACCAATGATGGTGGCGCAGGTATGGCGCAAGCATTGGGCTTTCGTTTGCTGGACAAAGCAGGACGCGATTTACCGCGTGGTGGTGCGGCATTACGTTATTTAGCCGCGATTAATGTTTCAGGCAGCCTGAAAGCATTAGAAGATTGCGAAATTGTCGCTGCCTGCGATGTCATTAACCCACTATGTGGCGATACAGGTGCCAGTGCCGTATTTGGCAAACAAAAAGGCGCAACCGTCCAAATGATACGCGAACTAGACACCGCCCTAACCAATTTTGCCGATGTCGTTGCCGCCCAAAACGGTAATGATTTCCGTGATGACGCAGGTAGTGGCGCGGCTGGCGGATTGGGATTTGGTTTACGCGCATTATTGGGTGCAGAATTACGTTCAGGCATTGAAATCGTATTGGAAGCCACCGACTTATCGCGCCACATCCAAAATGCCGATTTGGTCATCACAGGCGAAGGCTGCATGGACGGACAAACCGCATTTGGCAAAGTCCCTTTGGGCGTATTAACCGTTGCCAAAAACTATGGCGTTCCTGTTGTGGGCATTGCAGGCAGCGTGGCGGAAGTGGAACAACTCTACGAAATGGGATTTGCCGTCGTTTTCCCCAGCATTGACAAAGTTGCGCCATTACCCGAAATCTTGACCAATGCCGAGCGTAATGTAGAGCGCACCGCTCGCAATATCGCCGCCATGTGGGTATTGTAGTATATTGCAGAACGCGGCGTCTTGCCGCCGCACCCACGCTGCGCCCGTTGTGATGGTTACGGGTAATTTAACCGTTTGACGCGCTCTGTTGCCACACGGTAGCAGAGCAAAAATTTTATAAAAATCAAAGGAATATACCTGATGATATTATCACTATTTTCACGTTTACTGACTGTGGCGGTGGTGCTGGGCATCACCGCTTGCGCTACCCCCACCCAACAAACCACAGGCGCACCCGAAGCCGATGCGCTGCTATGGAAAATCAGCAAAACAGGACAACCCGACAGCTATTTAATCGGCACCATTCATTTGAATGAAATCAATCGCCCCCTACCCGATGATTTCACATGGGCATTGCAACAAAGCAGCCGTTTAGTGGTAGAAGACGAGCTGGCAACACGTGAATTCACCAGAAGCGATATGCAAACATTTATACAACTCACAACGGATCAAGAAAAACGTCCATTATTGCAAACCATAGGACAAGCGCGTTTGCAACAAATTCAAGCCATTATGAAAAACAGTCATCCTAATATTGAACCATTATTTGAGCCGAATATGCCGACTTCGCCGACATTTGCATGGTTTATGTTGAATTATGGATTTACACCGAACCAGATGAATTATGAGTTTGGCATTGACGAATTATTAATCAAAGCAGCCAAGGCGCAAAATAAGCCAATGGTGGGTTTAGAGGGCATGGAAACATTTGGCATGATTAAACAAGCCATTTCTGAAGACGTGGCGATTCGCGGTATTGATGCCTTACTTGCCCATCAAGATGTGGCACGAAACGATACCAAAGAACTGGTTGATTTATATAATCAACGCCAAATTCGCACACTTTGGGACAAAGGGTACAATGGCTGGCAAAAATCCCCCACCATTCCCGAACAAGACCGCGAGTTAATGAAACAATTCCTCAACGACATGATGCTCACACAACGCAATCACAACTGGATGTCAAAATTAACCAAAATGTTGCCAGAACAAAGTCATACGATTGCGGTGGGAATGCTGCATTTATTTGGCGATGATGGCTTGATTCAGTTGCTGCGGAAAGAAGGTTATACAGTTACGCCCATGATGCCTGCAAAATCATCGCCAACAAATTGACCAAATGGGGAAAAAATCAGATAATCTGTAAGCCTTTAAAACATTTTCAGGCAGCCTGAAAGCATTATTTTCAGGTTGCCTGTTCATTAAAAAAATACCATAATGAATCAAATCATACAGCATCATTGGGTTGTGGAAGATTTCCTAATGGGAAATATTCCCTGCCAAACCATTGAATTTGAATTTAATGGCTTTATTTATTTTATGATATTTAGCCGAGTAGAAGAAAACTACGATGAATCCACCATTCAAGAAAAAACCGAAGAATTAGCGATTCATTACCGAAAAAATAGTTATATCATCAATTTTGATTTACAATCTAATTTTGAAAGTGAAGACGCTGATTATTTTGCACCACCTGAACGTGTTGCGAGTCCAGCACAATTAAATGAATTAAAAGAAATATTGGTTCAATTATTGCAATTTCACTACGAAAATAGTCGCGCGGAAAGTTACTTTTTTGTGGCTTCCGATATGCGCTTAAAACATTTTTACGACCGCATTGCGAAACGATATGCCAAACAAATTGGTTTTCAAGTTCGCAATCATTTAGGAGAGGAAGGATTGGCTTATGAAATCATCACGCCCAGTTCCAGACGCTAGAAAATTGAAAATAGACCACATGAAACGCATTCGTGCTGCCTATATTCAAGCGAAAAAAGACGGTACCATACAAACTCGTCGTGTTGTGGTACCGAATCAATCCACCAATAAATTGGTTTAACTTTAAAAATTCAGGCTGCATTGATTAAAATGCAGCCTGAAACACATTCACAAGAGACAAAAAAACATGAAATCCCCCGAATTATTACTCCCCGCAGGCGGTTTAGAGCGCATGAGAGCCGCGTTTGATTTTGGTGCAGACGCGGTTTACGCGGGTTCGCCACGTTATTCTTTGCGTGCGCGAAACAATGAATTTGCCAAATTAGATGTTTTGCAACAAGGCATTACCGAAGCTCACCAGCGTGGCAAAAAATTCTTCTTAACCGTAAACACTTTGCCACACAACAGCAAACTCAAAACCTTCCATGCCGATATGGAACCTTTGATTGCGATGAAACCTGACGCGCTGATTATGGCTGACCCCGGCTTGATTATGCAAGTGCGTGAAAAATATCCCGAAATGCCCATTCATTTGTCCGTACAAGCCAATACGACCAACTATTGGGGCGTGAAATTTTGGCAAAATATCGGCGTGGAACGCATTATCTTGTCGCGCGAATTGAGCTTGGAAGAAATTGCCGAAATCCGCCAACAATGCCCCGATATTGAATTGGAAGTGTTTGTGCATGGCGCGTTGTGTATTGCGTATTCAGGTCGTTGTTTATTATCAGGTTATTTTAATCACCGCGACCCAAATCAAGGCACTTGCACCAACTCTTGCCGTTGGGATTACACAGTTCACAACGCGGAAGAAGACGAAATGGGCGATGCGCGTTTGTTGCAAGGCTTTAATTTCAATCAGGCGCAAGAAGATGCCAATGCCGCGTTTGAAGGCATTAACGGGCAACAACGCCACCCACAAGCCAACAAAGTCTTTTTAATTGAAGAAGCCAACCGTCCGAATGAATTGATGCCGATTATGGAAGATGAACACGGCACTTATATCATGAATTCCAAAGATTTACGCGCGATTGAACAAGTGGCGAAATTAGCGGAAATTGGTGTGGACAGCCTGAAAGTAGAAGGGCGTACCAAGTCGGTTTACTATGTGGCGCGTGTGGCGCAGGCGTATCGCAAGGCGATTGATGACGCGGTGGCAGGCAAACCGTTTGATTACAGCTTGTTGGCGGAATTGGAAGGTTTGGCAAATCGTGGCTACACCTCGGGCTTTTTGGAACGCCACCAAACGCAAGATTATCAAAATTATTTGTACGGACATTCTATTGCCAAACAAAGTCAATTTGTTGGACAAATTTCTGCGATTGACGCGGACGGCTGGGCGACCATTGATGTGAAAAACAAATTTTCGGTGGGCGATTTGCTGGAAATTATCCACCCAAGCGGTAATCAGTTGATTACCTTGGCGCAAATGAAACGCAAAGGCGAATTGGTGGACGTGGCGGCTGGCAATGGCATTCAGGTGCAAATCCCGAATATGCACGGACGCGACAAAGCATTGGTGGCGCGTGTCATTCAAAATGATGCGCCTGTGGCGGAATAATTTTTAGGAGTGAATAATGAAACAATTAATTTTAATGACATTATGTATCAGCGCATTAACTGCTTGTCACAGCAGTACCGTGCAAAATACGTCTAAAGCATCCGATAGCATTTCAGCCAGCACGACCCAAGTAGCGACAGATGGTTGGCGTTTTAGTCGTGCCGAAATGGAAGACATTGCCAATCCTGACAAATTAAAATGGCGTATTTTTTATGAAAAACCATCAGAAGGTAAAGATGCAGAATGGTTTGATGCAGTGAAACGTGGCAATCTTGCTAAAGTGAAACAAATGGTGGCAAACGGTCAAGATATTGAAGCAAAAGATGAAGCTGCTTTGGGTCAAACCGCTTTGGGTTGGGCGGCGTTTATTGGCTATGAAGATATGGTGGATTATTTGATTAGCAAAGGGGCTAATTTACGCGCAACTGACCGTGGCGATGTGTACAATGTGTTAAAATCTGCTGCTTTGGGTAAAAATACCAATATTGTGAAAAAAGTGCATAATTTATTGCGTGCAGAAACCAATTTAAATGACCAAACGGTTGAAGATGATGCGGAAACATTAATGATTGTTGCTGCCAGCAATGGTCGTTTGGAAACGGTCAAATATTTGCATTCACAAGGTGCTAATTTGAATTTAGTCAGCAAAAAAGACAAGAGCGCGTTGTCTTTTGCTTGTGAAAAAGGGCATAAAGCGGTAGTGGATTATTTAATTAGCCAAGGCGCGATTAATCACAAAACAGGCAAATCAAATTGTCAGTCAATTTAATTGAAATGATTTTCAGGCAGCCTGAATCAATATAAACGTTATTTTATGGATAATAACTTTGTATTTTCAGGCTGCCTGAAATCATATTTTTTAGAAAGAAAATCATATGAAAAACTGGATTGCATTCACATTATTAAGTTTAAGCACATCATTGGCATTTGCCAAAACGCCTGCATTTGATGTTCAAGGCGCAACCGCGATTTTGACTTGCCAAGGCAGTTCACACGATTTTATGGAATGGCAAACCCATTTTGCTGCACCCAATGAAAAAGCCAGCAAAAACAAAGCAAAATTTGTCAATGAATTAAATAGCATGAGTTACCGTTACCGCTTGCCATTTACGGTTACTTTGCTCAATTCGCTGGATAATACGGAAGTGTCGGGTAATCATGTGGTGTTGCACGGTGGTAAATCTATTTATTTGGAAATTGATTGGGCAAAATATCCGAAATTACATCAGCATTATCAAAGCATTCAAGCGCAAACCTTTAAAGCGATGGAACAAGCATTAAACAATAAAGACGACAAGGCATTGGACAATCTACCGTCTATGAAACGTCGCATCAAAGCCAGCGAAGTGGATTTTGAAACCATGTACACAACCAAACCCAAAACCATTAAAGTAGTGAAAGAATTTGGTTTTCAGGCAATGTCAGGCGAAGATTGGGTAACGGAAATTACGGACAAGGGGTATGTGGGTTGTACTTATCCACAGTCGTGAATTTCTGTATTAAAATAGCTTGAAATTATCTTAACTAGCCCTATTTATACATCATGAAATTCTCTAATCCATTCCGTAAAGGAAACAAAATGACCGAACAAAATCAAAATCCTGAAACTGAAAATCCAGAAGTGCTAGATGCTGAAACGCAAGACACCACACCGCCGACGATAGAAGATTTGCAAGCCAAAATCGCTGAATTAGAAGGCATGTTGAAAGACGAGCAATTACGCGGTTTGGCAAATGAGCAAAATTTGCGCCGCCGTTTCCAAGATGAATTGCAAGCCACTCATAAATTTGCCGCGCAAAAATTTGCAGCGGAAATGCTGACGGTTAAAGATTATTTGGAAATGGCATTGCTTGACCAAAGTGGCAATTTTGATGCAATGAAAATGGGCGTGGGCATGACGTTGGATGTGTTGAAAAAAGCGTTTGAAGCCACCAAAATTGTGGAAATTGCACCACAACAAGGCGATAAATTAGACCCTCATCAACATCAAGCCATGCAAGAAGTGGAAGCCCCTGAAGTGGAAACAGGTGCGGTAGTCGGTTTGCTGAAAAAAGGTTACACCATGCACGACCGCGTGTTGCGCCCTGCAATGGTAACGGTGGCAAAAGCGGCAGAAGCAGCACAAAGTGAACCTGACACAGAGACAACTGCTGAATAATTTAAAATCAATCAACTTTAAAATCAATCAACAGGCTGCCTGAACCTTTCAGGCAGCCTGTTTTACTTTACGTTCAAAATTCAAATAATTTACCACCAATAAGGACGATAAAAAGGTCGTCCATAAAAATCGTTCCAATCATGCCAATCTTGCCATTGGCGCATTTGGCGCAAGCGTTGTTGGGAAATGTAATTTTGCCACGCCATTTTGTAACACGCTTGGAACATCGGGTCTGAAACTTTATCAATGTATTTCAATTGAAAGGTTTTTTTCTCATCTTCCGTCCAATTAATGGGTTGATTAAAATGCTGGCGCATGATTTCAGACGTGTCTTTATCACATTGAGCCGCAAGATTAATTTGTAAATTTTGTTCGTATAATTTTTGTTGTCGCGCCTGTTCGGCTTGCTGTTCGGGCGTCAGCGCACAAGCCGATAGCAAGAATGCGCTTAAACCCATCGTCCATAATAGTTTCATGATTTATGCCGCTTTCGTATTGAGCCAATATTGTAAAGCAATCAATGTTTTACCATCACAGATTTCGCCATTATCAATTGCTGCTTGCGCTTGGGTGCGATTAAGCAAGACGGTTTCCACAAATTCATCTTGGTCGGGCGACAATGTGCTGTCTGGGCGAATATTGATGGCGCGATACAGATGAATGATTTCATCGCAAAACCCCGGTGCAGTGAAAAATTTAAGAATAAACTCAACGCGTTCTGCGGAATAAGGGGTCTCTTCTGCCAATTCACGCAGGGCGCATTCGGCAGGGTCTTCGCCAGCGTCTAATTTACCTGCTGGCACTTCCAGCAATGCGCCGCCTGTCGCATAACGCCATTGTCGCACCAACACCACGCGTTCATCATCGGTTACTGCCAACACACACGTTGCGCCTGAATGTCGTACCACAATCCGTTCTGTTTGTTTGCCGTTGGGCAATAAAATTTGGTCTTGGTCAATATTTAAAAAATCATTTTTAAATAAAGGTTTGCTGCTGATTTGTTGTTCGGTTAAATTCATGATGATTCCTTGTTGAAATAAAAATGTTTACTTATTGGTACCCAACGTTTCGCGCAAAGTCGCAATTACGGGCGCCACATCAGGCGTAAAACCGCGCCACAACGCAAAACTCTCCGCCGCTTGCCCCACCAACATTCCCAAGCCATCAGCCGTTTGCGCCGCACCACACGCTTGCGCGTGGCGTAAAAAAGCGGTGGGTTCAGCACCATACACCATATCATAAACCAATCGCGCATTTGCCAACAACGCATCGGCTACCGCCGGCAATTCGCCCGACAGGCTGCCTGAAGTCGCATTGATGACAATATCTGCTTTCATCGCTGCCGTATCCGCAAATGTAGCGGCTTGCACACCAAATTGTTCAGCCAATTCCACCGCTTTACTGTGCGTTCGATTCACAATCGTCAGCGATTGCGGCTGTTGCGCCAGAATCGGCAACACCACGCCACGCGTTGCGCCACCTGCTCCCAAAATCACCACCTGTTTACCTTGCAATACCACGCCCAAATGTTGCTGAATATCACGCACCAAACCCACACCATCGGTATTATCACCGCGTAATGTTCCATCTTTCAATAAAATCAAGGTATTGACCGCACCAGCCGCTTGAGCGCGTTCCGATAATTCATCTGCCAATTCAAACGCATATTGTTTGAATGGCACGGTCACATTCGCACCTTGTCCGCCCGATGCAAAAAAATCACGCACGGCAGCCTGAAACGCCGCGACCGAATTTTCAACTAATATTTTTGAATATTCAATCACTTCACCCTGTTGTGCAGCAAATTGCGTGTGAATATTCGGCGATTGACTATGAGCAATCGGATTACCAAATACAGCGTATTGAGCCACCATCATCAACATCCTTTGCGGTTAAAATTCCCATTTTAGCGTAAAATAGCCCTTTTTTTCAGGCAGCCTGAAATGTATTTACTCTTTAAATCCCTTCACATCTTTTTCATTGTGTCATGGTTTGCAGGATTATTTTATTTGCCACGCATCTACGTCAATCTCGCCATGACCGACCCACAGTCCAGCGAACACCAGCACCTGCTCATCATGGCACGCAAATTATACAAATTCATGACCCCATGGGGCATAGGCAGTTTACTGTGCGGTTTACTGATTCCTGCGTTTTCATTTGGCTATACAGGTGGCTGGATTCACGCCAAAATACTCTGTGGCATCTTACTGATTGCCTACCACATTCACTGCGGCAAACTGCTACGCGATTTCCAGCAACAACGCAACACACGCAGCCACAAATGGTTTCGCGTGTACAACGAATTGCCCGTTTTTATCCTCATTGCCGCCATCTACCTTGCCCTTTACAAACCTTTTTAATTGAAATATGAATACCATCGAAATTGAACGCCGCTTTTTACTCCAAAACGACACATGGCGCAGCCACGCCAGCGCGCCCTTATTACTCAAACAAGGCTATTTGAGCGTAGAAAAAGAACGCACCATTCGCGTCCGCATCGTGGGCGAACAAGCGTGGCTCACACTCAAAGGCTACATTACCGATGCCACCCGCAGCGAATTTGAATACCCCATTCCGCTCGCCGATGCCGAAGTCATGATGGCGACCATGTGTCCCTTTAAAATGGAAAAACACAGATACATTGTAAATTATCAAGGCTTTACATTTGAAATTGACGAATTTTTTGGCGAGAACGCGCCCTTAATCATTGCCGAACTAGAATTGCCCAGCGAAGACACCCCCTACCCTACTCCCGACTGGTTGGGCGAAGAAATTACCGCCGATGGACGCTTTACCAACGCCTATTTAAGCAAACACCCATTTGGCACATGGGAATAATATTTCAGGCAGCCTGAATTTTTAACGGGAACGCGCGTCTTGCCGCGCACCACGCTTTTGGGTGAGTGGCACGGAATGGCGCGTTCTTCGTAGTGTTATGCGAAAATGCCTTAGGGGCTGATGACATTTCGTTTTGTACCTTGATTTTGTCAGCAAAAACGACCAATTCAAGGCAAAAATGTGAGTCAGGTTGTACACCTGATGAGCATTTTTAACGCGGAAGTGGGCGATTTTTGATGCAAAAGCAAGTGTAA
>JBHARQ010000015.1:0-4165 GCA_041831015.1 Simonsiella sp.
AGAAAATGGTAGCGTGGGCTTTGCCCACGATTTGGGATATTTCGTAGGGGCAGATTTCATATCTGCCCTGTGTGAAGCATCGTAGGTCGGGCATTGATGCCCGACATGATTGAATTTGCCGTGTTTTGTCGGGCATCAATGCCCGACCTACCATACTACGAAGAACGCACCGTTCCGTACCACATACCCAAAAGCGTGGTGCGCGGCAAGACGCGCGTTCCCATCAAAATATCTGAACTCTATTTTTCGGGCAATCTTTTGTTTTTCTGCTAAAATATTGTTATTTGACTTTTCAGGCTGCCTGAAACTGTTTTCAGCGTTCGGGTAGCCCAATTTATTAACAATATCAATATTATCCAAACAATCTCCATATGAAAAACATTCGCAATTTCTCCATTATCGCCCACATTGACCACGGTAAATCTACGCTTGCCGACCGCTTTATCCAATATTGCGGTGGCTTGGATTTGCGCGAAATGAGCACCCAAGTCCTAGACAGCATGGACATTGAAAAAGAACGCGGCATTACCATTAAAGCGCAAACCGCCGCGCTCAACTACAAAGCCCGCAATGGCGAAACCTACCAACTCAACCTGATTGACACCCCCGGACACGTGGACTTCTCTTACGAAGTGTCACGCTCGTTGTCGGCGTGTGAAGGCGCGTTGTTGGTGGTGGACGCGTCGCAAGGCGTGGAAGCGCAAACCGTTGCCAACTGCTACACCGCGATTGAATTGGGCGTGGAAGTCGTGCCTGTGTTGAACAAAATTGACTTGCCTGCTGCCGACCCCGACCGCGTTGCCCAAGAAATTGAAGACATCATCGGCATTGACGCTGTGGGCGCGGTAACGTGTTCAGCCAAAAGCGGTTTGGGCGTGGAAGACGTGTTGGAAGAAATTGTCGCCAAAATCCCAGCTCCCGAAGGCGACCCAGACGCACCCTTACAAGCCATGATTATTGACTCGTGGTTTGACAACTATGTTGGCGTGGTCATGCTGATTCGCGTGAAAAACGGCACAATTAAATTGAAAGACAAAGTGCGTTTCATGTCCACCCATGCCGAAACGCAAGTGGAACAACTGGGCGTATTCACACCAAAATCCGTACAAAAACAACAACTTTCGGCTGGAGAAGTGGGTTTCCTGATTACAGGCATTAAAGAACTCGGCTCGGCAAAAGTGGGCGACACGGTTACCTTGGCAGCCAATCCTGCGTCCGAACCGTTGGCGGGCTTTAAAGAAGTGCAATCGCAAGTATTTGCGGGTTTGTATCCTGTAGAAAGCCACGATTATGAAAATTTGCGTGAAGCGTTGGAAAAATTGCAACTCAATGACGCGTCATTGAAATTTGAACCCGAAGTGTCGCAAGCCTTGGGTTTTGGTTTCCGTTGTGGTTTCTTGGGTTTGTTGCATTTAGAAATTGTGCAAGAGCGTTTGGAACGCGAATTTGACATGGATTTGATTACCACCGCGCCTACGGTGGTGTACGAAGTGATTTTGAAAAATGGCGACAAAATTGAAGTGGAAAATCCGTCCAAATTGCCCGACATCGGCACGATTGACACGATTTTAGAGCCGATTATTACCGCCACCATTCTTGTTCCGCAAGATTATGTGGGCAATGTGATGACTTTGTGCAACCAAAAACGCGGTGTGCAACGCAATATGCAATACATGGGTCGTCAAGTGATGCTGACTTATGATTTGCCGATGAATGAAGTGGTGATGGATTTCTTTGATAAATTGAAATCCACTTCGCGCGGTTATGCGTCTTTGGACTATGAGTTTAAAGAGTTTCAGCCGTCTGATTTGGTGAAATTGGACATTATGGTGAATGGCGACAAAGTGGACGCATTGAGTTTGATTGTCCACCGCCAAACATCTGTTCATCGCGGACGCGAATTGGCGAGCAAAATGCGTGAGTTAATTCCGCGCCAAATGTTTGATATTGCGGTTCAGGCGGCGATTGGCGGACAAATTATTGCGCGTGAAAACGTGAAAGCCTTGCGTAAAAACGTGTTGGCGAAATGTTACGGTGGCGACATTACGCGTAAGAAAAAATTACTGGAAAAACAAAAGGCTGGTAAAAAACGCATGAAGCAAGTGGGCAATGTGGAAATTCCACAAAGCGCGTTTTTGGCGATTTTGGAGATTGGGGATAAATAAAGTTTTTGAGAATTTCAGGCTGTTTGTTTATTTCAGGCAGCCTGAAATGTATTGGGAACGCGGCGTCTTGTCGCCGCACCCACGCATTTGATACGTGGCGCGGAACGGTGCGTTCTTCGTAGAACAGTAGATCGGATTCTTGAATTCGGCAATTCCGTAAAATTAAAGGGGTTGTGTCGGATAGAAGTATCCGACCGACGCTTGCTACTTCTCGCGCGTAATGAATAAAACGTAAACGTTGTACATCAGCATCTTGATAATCACGATAACCTGTTAATGTCCGTGCTGTTTTAGGTAATAAGCCATATTTTTCATAATCTCGGATTTGCTTGGCAGATAAACCTGTTTGTTGTGCTGTTTGGCTAATGTTTATTTTTTTAATCTCTTTCTCTTGATCTTAACTCATGGTTGAGGTTATCTTGGAACCTGTATTCACAGTCAGTGTGAGTGGGATTTTTGCACGCTTTGAAGCGCATACAAGGCGGATTTTAAGCCAATAGCGAGACTGTTGGCGCAGAAAGCCAACGCAGTAGGTGCAATAAAGCGTACAAAAAGACACCACGATGATTGTGAATACAGGTTCTTAAACATCGTTATTAGCTAGCCTAATCTATTATGAAAGGATTCATCATGAAATCATGGTATTTTATCGTATTCACATTAACAAGTATGACATTGGGAGCATGTTCGCCGCATGCTCCCAATCAAACCGCAACTTCAGAACCAACCGTAGCCACTTCTTCCGCCAGTGCCGCTCAAACAACAATCACAACAACCAACTCATTACCCAAAATGATTGTGCATAAAGATGCTCATTGCGGTTGCTGTGGCGCGTATGTTGATTATTTACGCCAACATGGTGCTCAAGTAGAAGTCATTACCGAACCCAATATGACCGACATTCGCCGAAAATTCGGTACGGAACAAGGTGCCAGCTGTCATACCGTACAAGTGGGCAAGTATGTAGTAGAAGGTCATGTACCGATAGCTGCCATTGAAAAATTGATGCGCGAACAACCTGATATCAAAGGTATTGCATTACCTGGTATGCCTATTCATTCCCCAGGTATGGGCGAAGAGAAAAAAGGTAGCCTGAATATCATGGTAATTGAACATGATGGCAGTGTTAATCGCGTATTTTCAGTAGAATAAATATACAAAACAGGCAGCCTGAAACTTTTGCAAAACTCATTTTTTCGGGCGTAGGGACTGTAGCGTAGGTCGGATTCTCGTATCCGGCAATTCCCAAATATCCGCAAAATGTTGGATTCAAGAATCCGACCTATTTTTTCAGGCAGCCTGAAAAACAAATAACGTCAAAGAAAATAAGTTTTATGCCAAACAACATCATCTATACTCATCGCTTTTCTACGCCTTTGGGCGATATGGTAGCGTGCGCCACAGAACAAGGCTTGTGTTTGCTGGAATTTCTGAATACCCAACGCTTGGAACGTGAGCAACACGATTTGATGCGTTTGCTGAATGCACGTTTGCTGGCTGGCGAAAATGAATTTATCCGCCAAACACAAGCTGAGTTGCATGATTATTTTTCAGGCAGCCTGAAAACGTTTAGTGTGCCGTTGCATACACCAGCTACACCGTTCCAACAAAAAGTTTGGGATACACTGCAAACCATTCCCTTTGGTCAAACCGTGAGTTATCAAGAACAAGCCGAACGCATGGGCAGGGCGGCAGCGGTGCGTGCGGTAGCCAATGCCAATGGGCAAAATCGTGTTTCCATCATTATTCCGTGTCATCGCGTGATTGGTAAAGACGGTAGTCTCACAGGTTATGGCGGCGGTTTGCAGCGCAAACAATGGCTGCTGGCGCATGAATGCGGCGAGCATATATATGCTGCTGATTTGTTTTCGGTTTAGTTTATGGCGTGTAAGATGAATGTAAATCCACCAATTATTGGGTGATGAAAAAATGGTGGGTTTATGCACGCCTTACGGGCAATCATGTTTTATTTTTCAGGCTGCCTGAAAGTGCTACAATAC
>JBHARQ010000016.1:0-6485 GCA_041831015.1 Simonsiella sp.
CTAGACGGCAACACCACTTATTTTCAGGCTGCCCAAGCTTTGAAAACGAATAAAACCAAATCCGCACTCGTCCGCCACCATGAACAAATTGGCGTGTTTACCGAGTCGGCGTTTCGCGATATGGTGATTGCAGGCAACAGTCCACAAGACAGCATTTTGAACAGCACCGCGTTTAATTTAATTAGTACGGATATTGATGATTTCGTGTTCAACGCCCTACTTCGCATGATGCACCACCGCATTCAGCGCGTGGTGGTGTTGGAAAATGGCGAAGCGGTTGGCACGTTGGAACAAATTGACGTACTCGCGTATTTCTCCAATCACAGCCACCTTGTTGCCCAGCGTTTAGAACGCGCCCAAACGATTGATGATTTGGTGGATATTTCAGGGCAAATGACGCGCTCTATTGAATTGTTACGCAGTAATGGCGTGCGCGCGCCCCAACTTGCCCAGTTGATGCAAGTGTTGAACACCAGCTTATTTGAAAAAGCATGGCGATTGATTGCGTCTCCGCAGTTGTATGAACAATCTTGTTTAATCGTGATGGGTTCGGAAGGGCGTGGCGAACAAATTCTCAAAACCGACCAAGACAACGCCTTGATTTTGCACCCCAATGCCGACCCAGCTGAAGCCGAAGCCTCCGCCGAACAATTTTCTGCCACGCTTGCCCGATTGGGTTATCCGCCTTGTTCGGGAAACATCATGGTCAATAATCCGATGTGGCGCAAAAATGTTGATGATTTCAAACAAATGGCGTTTAGCTGGATACGTTCCGCCACGCCCGACAATATGATGTATTTGGCGATTTTCTGCGATGCCAAAGCGGTGGCGGGCGATGTAACTTTGCTTGCCGATGTGAAAGCGCATTTGCAACAATATTTAAGCCATGATTCTGGCATGTTAATGGCATTTGCACGCGCGATAGATATGTTTGATGACCACCGTAGCGGTTTTTTCACGCAATTATTGAAACGCAATCAGCAGGAAAAATTAGACATCAAAAAAATTGGGCAATTTCCGATTGTGCATGGCGTGAGGGCGTTGGCGTTGGAATTGCGTTTGGAAGAAAACAATACGTTTGAGCGCATTCAAAAATTGGTGCAACATCATATTATCAATGAAGATTTCGCCAAAGATTTAAGCGAAGCGTTGAGCTATTTAATGGATTTACGTTTGCAAACCAATTTGGCATTATTCCGTGGCGGTAGCGGTAAACCCAATCAGTTGGATTACGGCAAACTCACGGCTTTGGAACGCGAATTATTGAAAGACGCGCTAAAAGTGGTGAAGCAATTTAAGCAAATTGTGCGTTATCATTTCCACATCAGCACATAAGGGGGCGATGATGTTAGACCTTGTATCACGTTGGTGGGACAAACGCGGTTTAACCGACCCACAATATGCGTTTTTGTTTGACGGCAAACCGCCAGCCGATGAATATGTGAGTGTGGATTGCGAAACCACAGGTTTGGATTGCAAAACGGCAGAGATTTTGTCTATTGGTGCGGTAAAAATTCGGGGCAATACGATTGTTACCAGCGAGTCGTTTTATGTGTTGGTCAAACCCGAAGGCGACGTGCAGGCTGAAAGCATACGCATTCACGGTTTGCGCCCGAAAGATGTGTCGGACGGTGTGCCGATTAACGAGGCATTGCACCAATTATTGCACTTTATCGGCAATCGGACGTTGGTGGGTTATTATTTGGAATTTGATGTTTCCATGATAAATAAGTTTTTGAAACCGATGTTGAATATTCGTTTGCCGAACCAGCAAATTGACGTGTCCAATGTGTATTGGCAACAGGAAGCAAAGAAGTTGGGCGAAAATCATTATATTGATTTGCGATTAGACCATATTAGCGAGCAACTGGGTTTGCCACCATCGCCACGCCATAATGCGTTGGGCGATGCGATACATGTGGCGCAGATGTTTTTGTGTGTGCGGAATAGGAAGTGAGTTTCAGGCTGCCTGAAAGGGATTTTTTGCTTTTCAGGCAGCCTGAACATAAATTGAATATTACTTAACCAAACGCAATTTGCTGTATCGATTCAAATCCCCATCTACTAATTGGAAAGTCAAATCACCAATATCTTTTGCAGAAAAATTCAATTGTTTTGCAATTTCATCAATTTTAATATTTTCTTCTTTTAAAACCGATAAAATCTTTTTCAACAAACTGGACATTTCTCTTTCCATTGGTTCAGGCTCATTAGTACGATATTTTAATTCATTGAATTTTTTACATAATACATGAACATAAACCCATTCAGTAATCATGTTTAATTGATACATTCTATAAGCCAACGCAACTAATGAAACACCAAACTCTTTCTTTATAATCATCAAATTAGAAATAGTTGGTTGAATATGCTGATATTTTCTTAACGCATTTTCAGGCATTAAAAAAGCTGATGCAAAACGATTGGCATTTTTTTCAATATTATCACGCGGTTCATCAGGATTAACTATCTTTTTAACATCTTTGTCTGGCGCATGTTTCATGCTATATTTATCACGAATTAAATGTCCCAATTCATGCGCTGCATCAAAACGACTGCGTTCAGCAGATTTTTGTGTATTCAAGAAAATAAATGGACAATCTTCATACCATGCACAAAA
The DNA here is from genome assembly GCA_041831015.1 of Simonsiella sp. Lineage (GTDB taxonomy): Bacteria > Pseudomonadota > Gammaproteobacteria > Burkholderiales > Neisseriaceae > Simonsiella. The sequence continues at coordinate 2,621 of JBHARQ010000016.1, forward strand.
CGCATCAACATCTTTAGTTTCCATAGACAAAGAAAACACACGAATGCCTTTGGATTCCAACAAAGCAATTAAATTACCAATCGGCTTATCGCCCAAACCCCAATCTAAACGCAATAATTTGGCGGCTTGTTCAGGTTCTAAATCAGAGTAATCGGGCAAATTAGCTTTCTGTAAATTGAATTCTTGTTCAAACCATCGATTAAGAAAAACACCTGTATCACAATGTCTTTCAGCTTGCTTTTGTAATCTTTTAGACATACGTGAACTACCACGAAAGCTGATTTTATCTGCCGTGATGTTAGGTAATTCACTATCGTCCATAAAAAAGGCAACAGGAAAATTAAGCGACAAAGCAAGCTGATTTAAATTGGGTGCAGATGTACCATTCAAGTAATTCGTTACTTGTCGTGATGTAACACCCAATAAATCAGCCAATTCTTTTTTTGTTAATCCGCGTTTTTCTAACGCAAATTCCAAACGTTCTTTATTAAATTCTTGCATAATCAAACAGCCATAACATCAATCCTATGCTGTTTTCTTTTTGCGCTCCACAGTTGGCTCGGCAATTTCAGCAGGTTCAGATTGTTGTCGAGAAATTTGGGTTTCAGAAAGGTCTCTCAATGAAATATCTTCAAATATAATTCGTTTAATGTAGCCAGTAACTTGATTTTGAATAAAATCACTTGGCAACGATAACTCAAATTGCAACGCTTCATCAGTATAATGAAACAACAAAACCCAAAATTGGCAAGTTTTGGGTAAATCCAATTTGTGTTGAGCAATCGCACGTTCCCAAGTAATGCCTTTTTTCGCATTTGTCTTTGGCAAACCTGCTGATTTTCCCACATCAGATGTACCAATGGCAACAATGATGGATTTTGTTTTACATGGCGAAATGGTTAAATAACGACCACCTTGTAAATTTTCCATTGTCCAACCTATTGCCAAAAGACGTTCGCGCAATCGAGCTGTTAAATGTGCTTGCCATAACGAGCCGATAGAATTTTTATCGTACAACACAACTTCTTGCATTTGAAAATTTGTGTTCAAAATAACATCTTTAAATAATTGAGTGGTTAAATTAGGGTCAATTTTTTGCAATTCTTCGGTGGCTTTATCTAATTCAATAACTTCGCCTGTTCCAAAAAAATCTTCTGTTAATTGAAATAATTCCATTTGTTAATTTCCTATTTTTTTACATAAGGTTTATGCAGAATAACAGGAAATTTTAAAAATGTAAAGGCTGCCTGAAAAGCCATTTCTCACTTTTCAAGCAGCCTGAATGATTTCAAATCAAATTACCCACGTTGATAATTCGGTGCTTCTTTCGTGATTTGCACATCATGAACGTGCGATTCGCTCATGCCTGCGGACGTGATTTCCACAAATTCCGCTTTCTCGTGCATTTCCGCAATGCTCGCGCAACCCAAATAACCCATGCTAGAACGCAAACCACCCACCAACTGATGAATAATGTTCACGATAGGGCCTTTGTGTGGCACGCGACCTTCAATGCCTTCGGGAACGTATTTGTCGGTGCTTTCCTGTTTGTCTTGGAAATAACGGTCATTTGAACCTTGGCTCATCGCACCCAACGAACCCATACCGCGATACGATTTGTACGCACGACCTTGATACAATTCAATTTCCCCAGGGGCTTCGTCCGTACCTGCAAACATACCGCCCAACATCACACAATCCGCGCCAGCCGCCAACGCTTTGGCAATGTCGCCCGAGAAACGAATACCGCCGTCCGCAATCACCGAAACGCCCGTGCCTTTTACCGCTTCCGCCACATTATGAACAGCAGTCAGTTGAGGCACACCCACACCTGCCACAATGCGCGTGGTACAAATTGAACCTGGCCCAATGCCGACTTTCACCGCGTCTGCGCCAGCCGCCACCAAATCACGCGCTGCTGCTGCCGTAGCAATGTTGCCGCCAATCACTTGCACATCTGGGAAATTTTGTTTTACCCAACGCACACGGTCAATCACGCCCTGACTGTGTCCATGCGCGGTATCCACCACAATCACGTCCACGCCAGCTTCCACCAAAGCGCGTACACGCTCTTCCGTGTCTGCGCCCGTACCCACTGCCGCGCCCACGCGCAAACGACCTTCTGCGTCTTTGTTGGCATTCGGAAATTCAGTCGTTTTGATGATGTCTTTAACGGTAATCAAACCTTTGAGTTCATCTTTATCATTCAAAACCAAGACGCGCTCAATTTTGTGTTCGTGCATGACTTGACGCGCTTCTTCAATAGACGTACCCACAGGCACAGAAACCAATTTTTCGCGTGGCGTCATAATCGCCGATACAGGCAAATCCAAACGCGTTTCAAAACGCAAATCGCGTGTGGTAACAATACCCACCACTTTGCCATTTTCAACCACAGGCAAACCCGACATTTTGCGTTTGCGTTGAGCGCGTTCTGCCAACAAATCGCCCACCAATTTATCGGGCGACACGGTTACGGGGTCTTTCACAATACCGCTTTCATGGCGTTTTACTTTACGCACCGCCAAAGCCTGTTGTTCAGGCGTCATATTTTTGTGAATAATGCCAATGCCACCTTCTTGCGCCATAGAAATCGCCAAACGCGCTTCGGTAACCGTGTCCATCGCAGCAGACAACAAGGGCAAATTCAACGTAATTTTTTTGGTTAATGGAGTTTTCAGCGAGACATCGCGAGGGAGAACAGTAGAGTGAGCAGGAACGAGCAAAACGTCATCAAACGTATAGGCTTTTTCTACAATACGCATTTTATAAGACCTTTAGACGGTTGGTTAAAATGCACGGCATTGTATCATATTTGCGATTTTCAGGCAGCCTGAAAAATGATTTTCCATGACAACCGATTGAGAAAACAGTACAATAGTTCTATTTACTTCACCCAATTTAAAGGAAACCAACATGATGAATTTCAAAACCATTTCAGCAGCCGCATTGGCTGTAATCATGAGCAGCAGCGCATTCGCAGCCCCAACCGTATATGTATGGCGCGATGGTCGTGGCAACGCCTATTCCGACACCCCACTCAACCTGCGTATGGATTACGCCAACAAAATGAACCTGCGTACCCATAACGTCCGCGCCGCGACCGAAGTAAAACACAAAATGCCTGAATCACTCGCCGAACGCCAATTAGAACTGGCAAAAGAAAGCGCAGCAGCCAGCAAAAAAGTGGAAGATGAAAACAAACGCATCGCCGAAGCCAACGCCAAAATCAAACAAGAAAACTGCCAACAAGCCCGTTCCAACCTAAATTTGGCACAAAATGCGCGTAACCGCGACCAACTCGTTCCCAAATACAACGCAGACATTGCCAAATACTGCAATTAATCCACAACAGGCAGCCTGAAACCATATCAAGCTGCCTGCAATGAAAAAACACTTGCCAAATCAAACAAAAAGCTGCATAATTTGCAGCTTAATTTTTTTTCAACAAGAGACGTGGGTACAACCCCCATGCCCGCTTTACAAGGATTGTTCAAATGAAACAAGACATTCATCCAGATTACCATGACGTAAACGTAACTTGCTCTTGCGGCAACAAATTTGTTACCAAATCAGCGATGGCAAAAACCGACTTCAACATCGAGGTTTGCTCAGAATGCCACCCATTCTATACAGGTAAACAAAAAATCGTAGATACCGCAGGTCGCGTAGACAAATTCAACCAAAAATACGGCAATATGTTCAAACGCTAATATTTGGTTAGCACGAAAAACAGCGCAAAATTTTATTTTGGGCTGTTTTTTTTAGGCTCTGTCACAACAAATGGTTGATTTTTGACGAGAAATATCGTATAATAATAGTAAGAAACAGTACCACCGAAGGAGGTAATTGGATATGCCTACTA
>JBHARQ010000017.1:0-4603 GCA_041831015.1 Simonsiella sp.
CATACAACGCATCACAACAATGACATCCCGATATTTAAATAAATTGTATGCAATTTAATATGATAAAATTTAAAATTTATAAATAGGAATCATCTGTGTATGTACACGCAATTACAATTAGACCATCAATTGTGCTTTCCACTTTATGCTTTATCTAAAGAAATCACGCGCCGTTATACGCCGATTTTGGCACCTTTGGATTTAACCTATCCGCAATATTTGGTGATGATGGTGTTGTGGGAACATCAGCAACAAAGTGTTAATCAAATTGGTGCTAGGCTATATTTGGATAGCGGTACGCTGACACCTTTGCTAAAACGCTTGCAAAGCAAAGGGTTAATTGAACGAAGCCGTAGCGATGAAGATGAACGCAGTGTTTTGATTCGCTTAACTGAAGCGGGTCAGCAATTGGAACATTTGGCGGCAGAAGTGCCGAAACAGATTTCAGGCTGCCTGAATATCAATGCAGACGAATTAGCGGTATTGCACCGTTTAATTCAACAATTTCATTTACTTAACCAACAAGGATAAACACCATGAAAATTTTTTACAAAACTTCAGCCACAGCTACAGGCGGACGCGATGGACACACGCAAGTAGATGACGGTTCAATCGGTTTTGATTTGGTATCGTTCCAAAACACCAGTGGCAAAATCGGCACAAACCCCGAACAGCTTTTTGCAATGGGCTACGCAGCGTGTTTTGACAGCGCAATGAACCACGTTGCCCCCAGCTTGAATCTGAAACCCACCAAATCCAGCACCACCGTAGGCGTGGGCATTGGTCAAAAACCTGATGGTGCGTTTGCTTTGGATTTGGATATTACCATTACGGTGGAAGGTTTGAGCTTGGAAGATGCGAAAAAGTTGATTGAAAAAGCGCATGAAGTTTGCCCTTATTCTAACGCCACGCGCGGTAATGTGGATGTTCGTTTACATGTAAATGTGATTCAATCTTTTGATTTGTAAAAATTTTTAGAGTATGAATGACTCTGCTTTTCAGGCTGCCTTTTGAGTGCATAACCCAAAAGGCAGCCTGAAATTAATTTGTTTTTAATTTGATGACTTCATCTAATGCCAGTTTCCATTTGGGTAACTGTATTCTGCCCACTTGATTAAAATCGGAAGACACTGTGTGTTTTAAATGAAAACCGTGTTCTAATGTTTTCCAATAGGTCGCGTTCCAATGGTGCAATGGTTCAATTTGGCATTCTGTGAGAATGGCATGATGTTGTTCTAAAAATAAATTGAGGGTTTCTTCAGACGAACAGTAAAAATTCAGTTGTTCTGTTTCGCCCTGTTCATCAAGGCTTTCAAACCAGCAATCGTAAAAGCCTGCCCAATTCACTTGAAAGCGCGTTTCCCAATATGCGCCGCCTTGAACGGTGAGTTTGCACCAACCATCATCTATCCGTACCAAATGATTTTTAATCATTGAATTCAAAGCCAATTGACGTTCTGATTGGGACAACACCAAACCATTTGAGGTATTAAATAATTGCTCCCAATTTGGATGAAAAAAATCTTGATATTGGGTCGATAACAGCCAAAGTGAATCTAAAACAAAAGATTCAGCATTCATGTTGATGAATTTCCTGAACTAATTTTTAATCCAATCGGGCAATCCGCATCGTGCGCCCCTGCCAAATAACCCAAACTCATCAAAAATTCCCCCACAATCTCGCCGCCCACAAATTTAAATTGCTTTTTGAATAGCTTCACCCAATCGGCTTTGCTGCGTGGGTGGTGCGTGTCTAGCCAATTTTTCAGGCTGCCGTGCTGTTGTTGCAGCCGCAAAATTTGTTGCGCGTTGTAAATGGCTGCGTTGATTTTCAAGCGGTTACGAACAATGCCTGCGTCTTGCAACAGCCGCGCCACATCGTGTTCATCAAATGCCGCCACTTTCGCTACGTCAAATTGCGCGTACGCCGCCTGAAACGCCGCGCGTTTGTTCAAAATAATCGTCCAACTCAAACCTGCCTGATTAATTTCCAAAATCAAGCGTTCAAACAAAGTGTTATCATCGGAAACAGGGAAGCCGTATTCGTGGTCGTGATAGGCTTTGTTGGGGTTGTCGGTGGTATCGGGCAGCGCGTTACAAAATTGGCAATAGCTCATGATGGTTGCTTTCTGTGAAATAGGCAATAAAAAAACCTGAACCGAAGTTCAGGTTTTTTAAATTTGGTGGGTCGTGAGCGATTCGAACGCTCGACCAACGGATTAAAAGTCCGCTGCTCTACCGACTGAGCTAACGACCCAAGAAGCTGCGTATTATAGGTATGAATTTAAAAACTGTCAAATCCATTTTCTTAAATTTTCAATAAATCCCTATTTTTGCAACTTATTTTCCAATACAGAACCGCGAAAAAATCACGCCCAACAAATCATCAGCCGTAAATTCGCCCGTGATTTCATTGCAAGCCACTTGCGCCAAACGCAAATGTTCCGCCAGCAATTCAATTTGATGATTGCCACACAAAGCCGCATTTTCCAGCTCCGTTTGTGCGGATTGCAAAGCGTGAATGTGGCGCGTGCGTGCCAAAAACAAACCTTCGCTTTCGCCCTGCCAACCGATTTGTTGCAACAACGCGGCTTTCAGCAAATCCAAACCTGCCCCCGTTTTGGCGGACAATTTAATCAGCGTATTTGCACCAGATTGCAGGCTGCCTGCAAGATTGTCCACGCGTTCCGCTTGTTCGTTGCGCACATCAATTTTATTTTGAATTTCAATACGTTTTAAATTTTCAGGCAACTTGGAAAGAATTGCACGTGTCGTATCATTCAAACCCTCATTGGGGTCAATCAATACGAGCGCCACGTCTGCATTTTGTACTGCTTTTTCGCTGCGTTCAATGCCGATTTTTTCCACCACATCATCGGTTTGGCGCAAACCTGCGGTGTCGGTAATGTGAATTGGCACACCGTCTAGCGTGATTTGTTCACGCACCGTGTCGCGTGTCGTGCCTGCGATGTCGGTAACAATCGCCACATCATCGCCTGCCAACGCATTGAGCAAACTGGATTTGCCCACGTTTGGCGCACCCACCAACACCACATTCATGCCTTCGCGCAAAATCGCGCCCTGCTGTGCGTTTGCCAAAATGTTTGCCAACTGCGTTTGCAAGGCGCGTAATTTGCCTTTTGCGTCAGCCGCTTCCAGAAAATCAATGTCTTCTTCGGGGAAATCCAATGTCGCTTCCACCAACATTCGCAACGTAATCAATTCATCAACCAAAACATGAATTTGCTGTGAAAACGCGCCTTTGAGCGAACGCACCGCCATACGCGCCGCCGACTGGCTGGACGCGTCAATCAAATCCGCCACACTTTCAGCCTGCGCCAAATCCAATTTATTGTTCAAAAAAGCACGTTTGGTAAATTCGCCAGCTTCCGCAACACGCGCCCCCAATTCCAAACAACGCGCCAACAACATTTGCAACACGACTTGACCGCCATGCCCTTGTAATTCAATCACATCTTCGCCTGTGAAACTGGCAGGTGCGGCAAAATAGAGCAGCAAGCCATTATCAATCGCGCTGCCGTCTGCGGCGAGAAAGTCGGTATAGAGAGCGGTGCGGGGTTTGGGGATTTTGCCGCCTGTGAGTTGTTGCGCGAGCGGCAGTAAGTCTTTGCCAGAAATGCGAATCACGCCCACGCCACCGCGTCCGTTGGCGGTGGCAATGGCGGCAATGGTGGGAGATTTTGCGGTGTTCATCAGTGATAATTGCCTGAAAATAAAATCGTGCAATTATAGCATTTTATGCGGTGAACGCGCGTCTTGCCGCGCACCACGCTTTTGGGTGTGTGGCACGGGACGGTGCGTTCTTCGTAGGTACGGTTAGCGATAGCGTAACCGTACGAATGTTTCTTTGAAATTTCACACACATTCGTACGATTACGGCTTACGCCTAATCGTACCTACGCGAGCTTTGTGTGGTCTGTTTTATCATTAGGGTTAGCATAACGCTCTCTTACATCCCAATACACACTGTCTGCAAGGATTGCATAGGTTGCATTCTTTGATACATCAGCATTACTCATAACTATACTCCAGTTTAAAAATATATGGTTTATTGAATGACAGATAACCAGCAGTCATTTTTTTTAAGTCTAACTTTTTGGATAAACTAATTTTTTTACTCTTGCCAAGAAAAGGAGCGATGTTTTTATCCCAATCATCATCATCTGTTGCGATTAGATTATGTTTAAAAAAATCAATGTTTTGTACATTTGCCAAGCTTTTTTTAACAAATTGACCCTGCTTATTCATAACTACTAAACAATCATATTTTTGGTTAAATAAAGTTCCCACATCCCTACAATTTACCGCTTCTACACCTTGTTCTTGCTGGTTGCCCTCATAAGGATAAGGATAACCTACAATGTACCACTCATCTTGATATTTATCAATTAAATAAATATGGTTATCAAAAAAAACCGACTGCCTTCCCACATTCGGAAACCCAGTATCCCAACTAATCTCTACAATACTTGGTAAATAATTCTTTTTTTGAAAAGGCTCTCCTGCTAATCTGTAATGCCTTTTAATATCCACCCATATCATAGAACCATCAGACAGCTTTACTTCTTCTTGATATTCTATG
>JBHARQ010000018.1:0-7138 GCA_041831015.1 Simonsiella sp.
CTTATGGGTGTAACGTGATTTGCCTGTTTCAGGGTTTGTGGTGCGTTCATTCACATATGTTTGATGTTGCAAAAACCAAGCGTTTAATGCTGCCTGAAATTCATCGTGAGTACTATGGCATAGCGTTAAAGTCAGCTCTCGTAATTGTTGAGCAGGTAGCGATTTAGGTTTATTGGTTAAGTAGCGAATCACCGTTTTTATCTGATGAAATTGGCATAATTGCACAGGAATGCCAACAAATAATTGCGGTAAACCCCTGCGACCATCACAGATAATACTTTGAATATTTGTATTTTTATCTCTAACTTTTTGAACTGCGTTCCAATACAACTGATTGGTTTCATAGTTCACAATCGTTACAGATAAAACTTGACCACTCAAACTATCCAGCAAAACCATGACACCGAAACTGCGTTTAAAGTAAGTTGTATCCAAAATCACGTTTACTGATTTGTGAATAGTGAAATGATTTTGCTTTTGAGCTTGTTGTAATCGCCGTTGAATGGTTTTGGTGCTGCAGCCATGCAACTGCGCGAGCTGTTTTACAGTGCGATTTTCATCACGATATTGTCGCCATAATTCATCATTATTCAGCCTGATTCCACCGTCAAAATAGGTGGAACAAGACTGACATTTGTAGCGTTGTTTACCATGACGTTTACCGTTCTTTTTAACGGAATTTGAGTGGCAAAAAGGGCATTTTTTGTGTTCAAAGCCTTTGACCTTTCTGAAAGCTAGTAATGATAAGGCTTTCAGAGATTTTTAGCAGCCATTTTGTCCATTAACCCAAATTTTACATGATGTATTACATCATGCCCCAGATTGTGAAGCCGCCGCTTATTTAGATTTACAAACAGGACGTCAATTAGGTCGGTATATTTACCCCAGTTTAAATACAGAATATGAACCTGACATCATGAATACTGTGATTCATCTGATAACCGAAATTTTCAATGGTAAACACATGGTTCAATTAACGGAACATTTTAAATATCAAAGAAATTTGCTTCCCGATGAAGAGTATTTCCAAGAATTGTCGATTCATGGTTTGCATCATTCTTATATTTGCATTCGTTCTGAACACAATCCACAGCATATGCTTATATTTGTATTTAATAATGATGTGGTCAAAGGCATGATGTTGCGAGAAGCCAAACAGTTCACCAAAGACATTCAGGAGCGTGTGAAGCAATTTGATATTAAATATGATATTAAAGATGATAATTTTGTAATTTTAGATAATCCCATCCCCACACCCAAAGGGCAAATGAAGCATATTTCATCACATGAAAATCATCCTTATCCCAGCACGATGAAATCCAATCATCAAAGTAATGATATTTTATCTGCATTGGATAGATGGTTGGGGCGTTAAGTCGTTAAATAATTTTAAATCAGTTATTTAATTATATTATTATTTATCATAAAAAAAGCAATCAGCAGTGTTTTTACGTTTTCAGGCAGCCTGAAAAATAGGCAAACCATCACATTCAATATTTGCTTTTATTAGCCCATTTCGCTATATTTACAGTTTTTTACATAATAAGAGCAGGCTTCCAATGAGTGAACATACCCTTCGCAACAATCCTTATAAAGTCGCCATCGCATCCATGATTGGCACGGCGATTGAATTTTATGATTATTATATTTACGCTGCCGCAGCCGTTTTGGTGTTCAACACCCAATTTTTTGATAAATCAGACCCAACGGTGGCGGTGTTGTTGTCATTATCCACATTGGCATTGGCATTTTTTGCGCGTCCGATTGGTTCGGCAATTTTTGGACATTTTGGCGACAAAATTGGTCGTAAGAAAACATTGGTGGCATCATTGCTGCTGATGGGTTTATCTACGGTGGCGATTGGTTTATTGCCTACTTATGAACAAATTGGCGTGTGGGCGCCGTTGTTATTGTGTATTTGTCGTATTGGACAAGGTTTGGGTTTGGGCGGCGAATGGGGCGGTGCAGCTTTGGTTGCCACCGAAAACGCGCCCGAAGGCAAACGCGCATGGTTTGGCACCTTCCCACAATTAGGCGCACCGATTGGTTTGTTTATGGCAAACGGCGTGTTTTTCCTGATTAGTTATCTGATTGGGCATGAGCAATTAGTGGCGTGGGGCTGGCGCATTCCGTTTATTGCGTCATTGGTATTGGTGGTGGTGGGTTTGTGGATGCGTTTGACCTTGCACGAAAGCCACGTTTACCGCGAAGCGCAACAAGAAGGCAAAACCAAAACCGCGCCTGTGAAAGAAGTGTTTATCAAACACATGAAACCAATTTTGCAAGGCACTTTCATTATGACGGCAACTTATGTGTTGTTCTACATCATGACTGCCTTTGTGCAAGTGTATTCTAAATCAGCTGTTACATTTTCTGAATTTGGACATCAGATGGGTTTGGGCATTGCGCCGAATACGTTTACGGGCTTTTTGCTAATTTCGGCGATTGTATTTGGTATTTTTGTGAGTATTTCAGGTATTTATGCTGATAAATTGGGGCGTAAACGCTTTTTATTGGTGGTAACCAGCGCGATTTTACTGTTTGGTTTGGCAATGCCATTATTATTAACCAATGGTTCAGCCACATCTGTATTGATTTTCTTATTAATTGGCATGGCGTTGATGGGCATGACGTTTGGGCCGATGGCGGCGTTGCTGCCTGAATTGTTCCCGACCGAAGTGCGTTATTCAGGCGCATCGTTGGCGTATAATTTTGCGGCGATTGTCGGCGCATCCATTGCCACCATTTTGGCGATGAAATTAAATGAACATTACGGTATGATGGGCGTGGGCTTATATTTAGCGGTGAATTGCGTGATGACGATTATCGCCCTATTAAGCACCAAAGAAACCAAAGACGCGGATTTAACCAGCGTATAACATATATCAACCCAAAATCAATAGGCGACTTAACCATTATTTAAGTCGCTTATTTTATTGGGAACGCGGCGTCTTGCCGCCGCACCCACGCTGTCTTTGTAGTGATGGTGAGTGGTACTTGGCGGTTTTGCGCTCTATCGCCGCGCGGCGACTTACTTTTTAAAAAAGTAAGCCAAATAATATGAAATTCACATAGCCAAAATCGTGGGCATAGCCCACGCTACCATCTGTACCTACGGAGAACGCACCGTTCCGCGCCACTACCCCAAAGCGTGGGTGCGGCGGCAATACGCCGCGTTCCCGTTCAATCATCTGCACAGGTTGTTTTGTGGTTTATTGTATAGTCGTTCAGAATTAAAATAGGACAAGGCGACAGCGACCGCCGTGTACGGAATAGTACATAAGGGAGCTGGCAACGCGGTACTATTTAAATTATGAATGACTATAATAAATTCAACAACTCATCTTCACTCAACACCGCCACGCCCAAACTTTGCGCTTTTTCCAATTTGCTGCCAGCCGCTTCGCCAGCCACCACAAAATCGGTTTTCTTGGACACGCTGCCTGACACCTTGCCGCCAGCCGCTTCAATCATCGCCGCCGCTTCATCGCGTTTGAGCGTGGGCAAAGTGCCTGTTAAAACAAAGGTTTTGCCTGCGATTTCGTTTTTCAGGCTGCCTGATAATTCATTTGCCAAACTAGGCGACTGAAATTCAGATAAATTTGTTAAAAAATCATCAATTTCACGCAATAAAGCCGCATTTTCCGCAATATTGCGCCAATTTTGCCATTCTTGCGGCAACACTTTGTCGTTGAGCAAACCGTCCACGCTGCCGCCCGCCAAATCCCATAATTCTTGGGCGCGTTTTTCGCTGATTTTGATGTTCGGCAAACGTGAAATCCAACGCGCTGCGGTGGCGTATTCCCGAACATTGCTTGTTAAAACAGCAGTTTGTGGCGAAACGTATTGCAGCAAATCGTCCAGCAAATTTTGCTGTTCAGGCTGCCTGAAATAGTGGGCGATGGACTGCGCCACCACGTCGCCAATGTCGGGCAAACACGCCAACACAGGCGCAGGTGCACGGCGCACGGTCGCCACATCGCCAAACGCGGCTGCCAGTTGTTTGGCGGTGCTTTCGCCCACATGACGAATGCCCAGCGCAAATAAAAATCGTGCTAACAAGGGCTTACGGCTGTTTTCCACACTCGCCAAAATGTTTTCCGCCCATTTGGTTGCGCTGGATTTGCTGTCTTTAATTTGTTGTAATTTGGCAATATCCAGTTGATAAATATCGGAAAAACTGTGCAACACGTCTTGTTCTACCAAGGCTTCAATTTGTTTGTCGCCCAAACCGACAATGTCCATGGCTTTGCGGCTGGCAAAATGGATAAGCCCTTGACTGCGTTGTGCTTTGCAAATCATGCCGCCTGTGCAACGCGCCACCGCTTCACCCACTTCGCGCTCAATCTGCGAACCGCAAACGGGGCAATTTTCAGGCAGCCTGAAAGCGGGGTAAACGGGTTCTTGCGCAATTTCAGCGAATAAATCTTGTGGTAATTCATCAGCTTGCTTCATCGGGCGATGTTCCAACACCACGCGCACCACTTCGGGAATGACATCGCCAGCACGGCGCACCACCACCGTGTCGCCCACGCGCACGTCTTTGCGCGACACTTCGTCTTGGTTGTGCAAAGTCGCGTTGGTAACGACCACACCGCCCACCGACACGGGTTTGAGCCGCGCCACAGGCGTGATTGCGCCCGTGCGCCCGACTTGCACGTCAATCGCGTCCACCACGGTCAGGGCTTCTTCGGCAGGGAATTTGTGCGCGATTGCCCAACGCGGTGCGCGTGAAACAAAGCCCAATTTTTCTTGTTCCGCCAATGAATTGACTTTGATGACCATGCCGTCAATTTCGTAGGGCAATGTGGGGCGTTTGGCGTTTAATTGTTCATATTTTTGTAAAACTTCGGCGATATTGGCACAAATTGCCCAATTATCTTTTGGTAAACTAAATCCCAAATCTTGCAGCCACAACAGTTCATCAGAATGCGTTTTAGGCACATTTTCTGCTGAAATACCGTCAAATCGCGCAATGCCATAGCCGAAAAAATGCAATTTTCGTTCAGCCGCAATTTTGGAATTGAGTTGGCGCAAACTGCCTGCGGCGGCGTTGCGCGGATTGGCAAACGGCTTTTGTTGCGTGGCGAGTTGGCGTTCATTCAAACGCTCAAAATCGGCTTTCAACATCAACACTTCGCCACGCACTTCAATTAAATTGGGAATACGATTACCGTGTAATTTCAATGGGATATTGCGAACGGTTTTGATGTTTTCGGTAACGTCTTCGCCAGTTGTGCCGTCGCCGCGCGTGGCTGCCTGAACCAACACGCCATTTTGATAAATTAAACTAATCGCCAAGCCGTCAAATTTCGGCTCAATCGTGTATTCGGTAGATGACACGCCCAAGTCTTTGCACACGCGCTCGTCAAACGCCAGCGTTTCGGCATGGTCAAATTTGCCCGTGTCGTCTTGTGGCGAAAAGGCATTGTTCAGCGACAACATCGGCACAACGTGTTGCACGGCAGCAAATTCGCTCAACACCGCGCCACCCACGCGCTGCGTAGGGCTTTCAGGCAGCCTGAAATGGGGGAATTCGTGTTCCAAGCGTTCCAATTCGCGGTACAAGCGGTCGTATTCGCTGTCGGGAACGGTGGGCGCGTCTAGCGTGTAATATTCGTGGGCGTAGCGGTTGAGTTGTTCGGTTAATTGTTTGATTTGTTGTTGAATTTCGTTTGACATGGTTCAGGCTGCCTGAAAAATGGAAATGGCGGTATTTTACCGAAAAAAAAGCCGCCTGAAAGTTGTTGTTCAGGCAGCCCAATTTATGAAATATAGTCGTTTAAACACAAACGAGACAAGGCGACAACGACCACCGTGTATGAATAGTACATAAGGGAGTTGGTAACGCGGTATCGTTTGTATTTTAAATGACTAATCAGCAGTCAAAACCACTTTCATGGCATTGTTTTCGGCAGCGTGTTTGAATACATCATATGCTTGTTCTAACTCACTGAATTTAAAATGATGTGTCAGCATTTTGGTGTAATCCACACTGCTGGTTGAAATGGCTTTCATCAGCATTTCGGTGGTGCTGGCATTGACCAAACCTGTGGTAATTTTCAGGTTTTTAATCCACAATTTTTCCAATTTAAAATCAACGGATTTACCGTGAACACCAACCACCGCCAAATTGCCACCTGCTTTCACAATGTTTTGGCACATATCCCAAGTGGCAGGTAAACCCACCGCTTCAATCGCCACATCTACGCCATCTTGACCTACAATATCAAAGACTTGCTGCGCCACATCGCCCGAAGCAGGATTGATAATGTGTGTTGCGCCCAATTCTTTAGCTAATTTCAGGCGATTTTCGTCCATATCGCACACAATCAACACGCTGGGGCTGTACAACTGCGCGGTCAGCAAAGCCGACATGCCCACAGGACCAGCACCTGCAATAAATACAGTATCACCAGGGGAAACATCGCCATATTGCACGCCAATTTCATGCGCGGTTGGCAACGCATCAGACAACAACAACGCCACTTCTTCATTCACATTTTCAGGCAACAAAATCAAGCTGTTATCTGCATAAGGCGTACGCACAAATTCTGCTTGCGTACCATCAATCATGTAGCCCAAAATCCAACCACCATTACGGCAATGTGAATACAGTTGAACTTTACAATTATCACAAGTGCAACATTTTGATACACAAGAAATAATCACTTTGTCGCCCACTTTGACATTTTTTACCGCCGAACCAACTTCTTCAACAATACCAATGCCTTCGTGTCCCAAAATGCGACCTGCGGCAATTTCAGGATTTTTGCCTTTCCAAATGCCCAAATCCGTGCCACAAATGGTGGTTTTCGTTACGCGGATAATGGCATCAGTTGGGTCAATGATTGAGGGTTTGGCATGTTCTTCAAAACGGATATCGCCAGCACCATAATAAACCATAGCTTTCATTTTGCTGCTCCCTTGTTGTGTGTTGAATAATAGATTTGATTATTCACTTTAAAATTTGAAATTACAATATGTTACACAATAACATTTTAAGTAATTAATTGATTTATTATTGAATTATGTTTGTTTATTTTTGATAATGTGGTTGTGAATGGATTAATTTTGGGGTAAAAATGAATTAATGGGTGGGTGATTTGATTGTTAATTATTTTTCAGGCTGCCTGAA
>JBHARQ010000019.1:0-17857 GCA_041831015.1 Simonsiella sp.
ATGGAAACAAAAAGAGCTAATGTTGCTGTATCAAAATCAAGTTTCATGGGTGTTTTTCCTTTGATAAATTTATGAAAAGGTGTGATAACTCAATCATAACACAAAGGAAAATGCCCACCTTTTTAGGCAACCTAAATAAATTTAGGTTGCTGTTTTTATTTCACTTCAAAATTAGGAGTTTAGTATGAAAGTAAAATCCTTATTGGCAGTTGCTACCCTTTCTGCCACATTGCTTGTACCGATGACGGCATCTGCGGACGATAATTTATTGCAAGGCGATGTACGTTTAGCTTGCGAAGCGGTTTTATGCTTATCAAGTGGCGACCGTCCAAGTGAATGCGCTAATTCATTACGCCGTTATTTTTCCATCAAATTACGAAAGCCACAGGATACGATTAAAGCGCGTAAAAACTTCTTAAAATTATGCCCATCTAGCAATGAACCCAATATGCCACAGTTGATTGATGCACTGGCAAATGGCGCAGGGCGTTGTGATGCGGCGGAACTTAATCGCGTAATGGCGGCAACATATCGTGTGAAAGAATGTAAAACGTACAAGCATGGACACGAGCGTTCAGAACGTTGTGAATGGGTAACCAAATCCTATGTGCGTAATCAGTTACCATCATATTGTTCCGCCTATTTCAATCATGAATGGACAACAACTGGCGATAAAGTCCGTTTTGTTGGTACAGAGAAAAAAGACGGTCGCTGGGTTGATGTGAAGTAGTATTCAGGCAACCTGAACATTCTCAAACTTTCTTTTTGATAAACAAATAGCCCCTTATAGCATATAAGGGGCTTTCACATAAGGATAATTTTATGCAAGAAGTTCATATGATTGCACAAGGCAAAGGCGGTGTCGGTAAATCATTTATCAGCACATTGATTGCACAATATTTGCAACCCAAAACAGCACAGTTGCATTGCTATGATACTGACCCTGTCAATCCAACATTTAGCCACTATGCAGCCTTGAAACCCAAAATCGTCAATATTTTGACCGAAGACAATACGATTAACACACGTTATTTTGATGATTTGTTGGAAGATTTGTTGAATTTGGACGGTATCGCGGTGGTGGATAATGGCGCAGCAACTTTTGTGACATTGATGTCATATATGGCAGAAAATGATGTAGCAGATATGTTGGCAGAAAATGGCATTCGCCTTGTTGTTCACATTCCTGTAACAGGTGGACAAGCATTGAACGAATGTTTGAAAGGCTTACATCAAACATTGAACACGATTAACGCAGAAATCGTGGTTTGGCTCAACGAGCATAACGGCAAAGTAGAACAGGACGGCAAAACCTTTGAACAATTTGGCGTGTACAAACAATACAAAGAGCAAATTTTAGGCACGGTATTATTGGAAAGTTTTGCTGCTGATACCTACGGACAGGACATTGCCTTGATGACTTCGCTTAATCTGACATTTGATGAAGTCAAAACGTCCGACCAGTTTAGAATCATGGCAAAAAATCGTCTGAAAAAATTCAAAGAATATGTTTTCGGGCAATTAGACGCATTGCCTTTAACTGATGCGGAATTGAACCATGACAGCGCAGAATGACGAAATCCAAAAAATCATCGTATCGGTGTTTGAATTAACAGGTTGCAAAGTATCAGCAGATGACCCGATTGTTGCGATGATGCTCATTCAACGTAGAGAAATGGCAGAATTAGTGGCGCAACACCAAGCCCAACAGCAATTTTTTCTTGATGAATTGACTAAAAAAGCCACAGAAATTGTTGGTTCGGCTGATGCGTTTGAAAATCAAAAACAGATTGTTTTACAAGAAATTTTGCATACCAATACGCAAGAATTGGCGCAATCTGAAAGCAAAATGTTTGCTCAAATCAGCCAGCGTACACAAGCTCAATTTGACGAAATGGTAACTGAATTATTCAGAAACTTGGAAACTCGGACATTTCGCTTGATGATGGTGTTGCTGGTGGTACAAGTGGGCGTATTGATTGCATCTTTGATTTTGTGAAGTGTTTTTCAGGCAGCTTGTTTTTCAAGCAGCCTGAATTTTTCAAAAAGGAAAATTAAATATGTTTCATGTTATTGCAGCCGTGATTTTGGGAAATAGACAAGGCGATAGCCACGATAGACAAACCCACATTAAAAAGCCTGATGAAGAACCACTACGCAAAGATGAAAAAATCATTGGCAGAATAGTGTTATTCATCTTTGTGTTTACACTTATCTTGATTCTTGGCGTGATTGGGTCTTTGAGATAGGAAAAATTAACCATGAAAACTTACACCGTAGCCGAAGCTGCAAAACTTGTGCATTGCCACCCTGAAACCCTGCGCGAATATATCAGAGCAGGTAAATTAACGGCTGCTAAAGTCGGGCGAGCTTATTGCATTCGCCAAACCAAACTTGACGAATTTTTAGAACAACTTGAAAATGATGTCGTGCAGACATCACTTAAACATGAAAGTGAAGAAAAATGTCAAAAAATTCAAACGGATTGTATCAGCGTAATGGCACATGGTACATGGATATCAGAACGCCAAGTGGCGAGCGCATTAGACGCTCTACTGGCACACAAGACAAGCAAAAAGCCCAAGAACTGCGCGCGAAATTAGAACACGAATTTTGGCAACAAAGCCGTTTAGGTGTTAAACCAAAAAAATTGTGGGACGAAGCCGCATTAAAATGGCTAAAAGAAAAGGAGCATGATAAAAAAAGCATTAAAGACGACATCAGTCGGCTACGCAATTTGCCACAATTTCGTGGCATTTTTTTGGACGAATTAACACGCGATAAAATTATGGCGGTTATTGAACAAAAAACGTGCAGTCCTAGCACTAAAAACCGCTATATTGCATTGGTTCGCGGTATTTTGTACAAAGCGCGTGATGAATGGGAATGGATTGATGAAGTTCCCAAGCTGAAACAATATAAAGAGCCAAACAAGCGTGTGCGTTGGCTTAAACCCGAAGAAGCGGAAAGATTGATTCATGCGTTGCCTGATAATTTTTGGCGACAAATGGCAATATTTAGCTTATGTACTGGGCTTCGCCAAAGCAATGTTTTTGGGTTGAAATGGGAGCAGGTGGATTTAGCTCGGCGCATTGCATGGATTTATCCTGATGAGACCAAAGCAGACAATGCGATTGGCATACCACTCAATCAAACAGCAATACGAGTTTTATCAGAAAGATTGGGACAGCACAAAACCTTTGTGTTTACCAATAGTGTGAATAACCATATCAAAGAATTGGACGACCGTGTTTGGGAGCGTAGCTTAAAAAAAGCCAACATCAAGAATTTCCGTTGGCACGATTTAAGGCATACATGGGCAAGTTGGTTGGTTCAAAGGGGTGTACCGCTTTTGGCATTGAAAGAAATGGGCGGTTGGGAAAAGTTGGATATGGTTATGCGCTACGCGCATTTGGCAACTGAACATTTACAAAGCCATGCGGATATTTTGGACGCATTAAACAGTTTTGGACACAATTTGGACACACATCCAAATGAGCTAAAAACAGAAAACCGTCTAAACGATTGTTTAGACGGTTTGAATTTGGCTCCCCGAGCTGGGCTCGAACCAGCGACCTGCGGATTAACAGTCCGTCGCTCTACCGACTGAGCTATCAGGGAATGAAGACTGAATTATATATGAATCCGAGATATTGTCAAATGCTTTGGCTGGGTATTTTGCTAAATTATTTTTATTGGTTTGTTTTTGTTTAGAATTTAATTAAGCCTAATGTGTTGGCAAAAACCAGTAAAATGGCAATCGGTGCAATGTATCGTAAGCTGCCATACCAGATTCGCACAATGGTTTCAGGCAGCGTGCTGCCTTCGCGCATGTGTTGCCAAACTTGGTGGCGGTTTTGGATGTAGCCAATAAATATGGTGGTCGCCAACGCGCAAATGGGCATAATCAGGGAGGTAATGACGTAATCCCATAAATCAAATACGGTTTTGCCAAATAGTTTGACATCGCCCATCACGCCAAAGGATAGGGCAGATGGAATGCCTATCAGTAAAATGGCAATGCCAATGCCCCATGTGTATTTTTCTCGGCGTGATTCTTCGCCACGAATGGTGGCTGCAATCACGGTTTCTAGCATGGAAAATGCAGACGTGAGTGTGGCAAAGGTAATCAAAATCATGAAAATGGCAAATAGGAATGTACCAAAGGGGATTTGTTGGAACACGGCAGGCAGCACGATGAAGATTAATCCCGGCCCCGCATCGGGTTTGAAACCAAAGGCAAACACGGCTGGGAAAATGACTAAACCTGCTAATAGGGATACTGCCATATTCATCCACATGATGCTGTTGGCGGAGCGGAAGAGGTCGCTGTCGCGTTCTAGGTAGGCGGCGTAGGTTGCCATGGTGGATACGCCTAAACTTAAGGCAAAAAAGGCTTGCCCTAATGCGGTGAGCATGGTGTTGGCGGTAACGGCACTGAAATCGGGTTTTAATAGAAAGGTTACTCCTGCGCTGGCGTTGGGCAAGGTCAGGGAACGAATTGCCAATATGATAAACATGATAAATAGGGCAGGCATCATGTAGCGGTTGGCTTTTTCAATGCCGTCTGAAATGCCTTTGCGTACCACCCAGATGGTCATGAGCATAAAGAGGCTTTGGTAACCAATGGCTTGTAGTGGGCTGCTGATGGTGTTGCCAAAGAGTTGTTCAAAATTGGTTTGTGGGCTGATGTCGCCTGTCATGGCGTGGACGAAATAGGCAAGCACCCAGCCACCTACCACGCTGTAAAAAGAGAGTAAGACGAAACAGCCAAATACGCCTGTGCGCCCAATCCATGCCCATGCGTGGTTATGGGGGGATAGGGTTTTGAGGGCATCAATGGCATTTTTGCCTGTGCTGCGACCGATGTAGAATTCTGCCAGTAAAACGGGTAAGCCGACTAATACGGTAAACATTAAGAAAATAAGAAAAAAAACTGCACCGCCATTGGTGCCTGCGGTGTAGGGAAATTTCCAAATCGCGCCCAAGCCAATCGCGGAGCCTGCCGCCGCTAATATAAAGCCAATGCGTGATGTCCAATGTGCATGTTTCATAAATAACCTTTTATTTCAAAAACAGTGTGAAATTGATTGTTTCAGGCAGCCTGAAACGCGAAAATGGCGTTTTGATTGCTGATTTTTAGCATTGTAATGGCGTGTAAGTGAAAATGTAAATATGATAATTTAGAAAAAACAGGCAGCCTGAAAATGGGGAAATGGTTTTCAGGCTGCCTGTTGATTTAAATCATTAAATTAAGACAAAGCTATTGGCATCTAAATTGAGGTTATTGGACAAGGTGGCAAATTGCACCATGCTGGCTGATGAATTTGCGCCGTCGCTGTCGTATGACAATGCACCTGTGGTTTTGTTGTAGCTGATTTTATTGGCAAAATCAGTTAATACATTGTCGCCAAAGATGGTTGATGACAAGGCGATTTTGTCTGTACCCACCACAAAATCAGTGATTTTATCGATATTATTGGTAGATAAGATGCTGTCAAATACAAACATATCTGCGCCATCGCCACCTGTGAGCGTGTCGGTACCCAAGCCGCCATACAGAATGTCTGCGCCGATGCCACCCAGTAAGGTGTCGTTACCCGCACCGCCTGTTAGGGTGTCAGCACCTGCATTGCCTGTGATGGTGTCGTTGCCTGCGCCGCCTTGGATGATGTTGTCGGTGGCGTTGCCTGTGAGCAAGTCATTGTAATTTGAGCCAATCAGGTTTTCAATTTGTGTACCGTAACCAATAAAGGAAATGCCATCGGTGTAGTCATAGACATAGCTATGTTGTCCTGTAATGGTGGTATTTAATACGCCTAATTTATAGCTATCAGTATCAACGGCGGTTTTGCTGATTAAACCAAAATCGCTGGTGTTGGTGTTGCTGCGGTCGGCATAAATCCATGAACCGGGGGTTAAATTCACATTCACGCCTTGAGCTTCGTTGGAGGCGTCAAACGTATCGACACCTGCGCCGTCCCAAATGTAAATATCGCCATCAACTTGATTGGGATTAAATTTGGCAAATGTATAAGTGTCGTTTGTAGCGCGATGCTGGCTATTCACGCCGTATAAATAATGCAAGGTTGCCAAATCATACAAATGCGGCGCTTCTAATCCTGTGAAATCATCAAATTGGTAACTCATGATGGTAACGCCTGTGCTGTCTTGTTCATCAGGTAAGTAAGCAACGGTGCTGGCACTTTCACCTGCTTCCAGATGAGGGTGTTTTAAACCTAATGTATGCAAAATTTCGTGCATTACGGTGTGTAAACCACCATAACTAGCTAGTGATTCTGTACCGCCATAATCTTCTTGGTCAATATACACATCACCACCAAAATAGGCATAACCTGCTGCGCTGTCCATTTGGACTGGAGAAAA
This sequence comes from Simonsiella sp., assembly GCA_041831015.1. Taxonomy (GTDB): domain Bacteria; phylum Pseudomonadota; class Gammaproteobacteria; order Burkholderiales; family Neisseriaceae; genus Simonsiella. Next base: position 6,388 of record JBHARQ010000019.1, read on the forward strand.
ATCAGTCAAATAAAAATCAAGGTCAGATTCGGCAGCACTGCTGACTTCTGTGAAGGTAATATTGGTGTATTGACTAATAATACTTAATGCTTGTCTGATAACATTTTGGCTGGCTAATGAAAAGGCGACTGGGTTCGATGCTTCCAATTCTGCTAAAAGCTGGTAGTCGGTTGCTACATTGAAACCGTATTGTTCCATACGCTTGTAAATATCAACCGATGTATCGGTCATTCCTGCCAATTCGCTTGCAGTCGGCATATGGTAAGTAACCACTTTGGCATTGCCAATCATGTGATTATTTAAATAGCCTAAATCAATATCGTTACGAATGTATTGTGCAAAATCATCTAATACATTAATAAAAAATGGTAATTTATTAGCAGACACAATGCCATGACTGGCGGTAGTCGTGTGTTGATTGCCGCTAGCAAATGTGGCAGCTTGGGCATTGGCTTGAATAATGCTGTATTCACCTTCGCCAGAGCTGCTTTTATTGGCTAATGTGGCATCAATTTTGGTATCGCTATCTGCTAATAAATCGCTGCGTGCAATTTGGGTGCTAAATGTCCCTGTGTTGCTAACAGTTGTGGTATAAGTTTGATTATTAACCACTAAATTAACAACATCACCTTCCACAAAACCTTTGTCCACGCTGCCTGAAACGGTTTCGGTGGTGCTATTGATGTTGCCAATGGTGTATGCGCCTTTGCCGCCTGCAATCACACCTGTATCGCTGCTTAAGGTAATGGCGGAGGCGATATTGTTGAGTGTGCCAGTAACGGTATTGCTCCAAATGGAACCTGATGAACTATTGGAAAAACTGTCAAATTCTTTTAAATAATTAATTTGATAGCTGATTCTTTCGCCTTGGCTTAATTCGCTGGTAGGAACGTCTAATACAAAGCGATAGCCGCGTGTGGTGCTGTCGTATTGCAGACCAACAGGTTCGTAAGTTTTATCGCCAATGGTAACGGTAATGGTTTGTAGAATGCCTTTAACGCGTAAGCTGGCAGCTTGTGTACTCATATCGATGCTGCCTGAAATACGGGTTAAGTCGGCGGTGTCGTCCAGCCCAATCAGATTGTCTTCGCTGATTGAGGTGATGCTGATGGTGCTGTGTTGTTGTACGGTGTAGGTTTGTACCACGGCATTACTGTATGCGACACCTGAACTGTTTAACACGCTGCCTTTAATGTCAGAAGCATTGGTTAAAACATTGCTGGCAATATTAGCCGTAAACACGCCTTGACTGTTCAGGCTGCTGGTGAATGTTGCGCCGCCTACATTTAATAAGACGGTATCACCTGAATGGGCATCCATCACCCTCCCTGACACGGTGATATTGGTTTGAGCGGCTTCTTTTAAATCAATCCAATTATCGCCCGTGATGGGATTAAAAGTCAGCGAAGGAATATCGCTTTGTGTGTATGTGGTTTGTTCGCTGTCGGTTAAGGTGCTGCCATTGGGCGCAGTAACGCTGACATTTGCAATCACAGAGACGCCTTGCGCCAAAGTGCTGCCTGCCACATTGACAGTAAACATACCGTTTGCAGCCGTTGTGGTGGTGGTGGCAACGATTTTTTGATTGGCATCTAAAATTTGAATGTTGATTTTGCTGCCATCGGCTAAATTGCTGGTTGTACCAGACACAGCAACGGTGCCTTGACTTTCACGAGGGGTCAATACATTGTCGCCCGCCACTTGATTTAATGTAATACTAGGTTGCCAATCAACTGTATATGATTTTTGTGCCGTGCCAGTCAGTGTGTTACCAGATGTGTCTTTTGTACTCACGCTGCCTGAAAGTTGGGATACTTTTGCCAAATCTGCGCCATTCATTTGCACGCTAAAGGTGCCATTGGCATTGACGGCTGCGGTTGCATTGACCGTACCTGCGGTAATGGTAACCACATCGCCTGTTTTGGTATTGGTCGTGCTGCCTGAAATTTGAATTTTTTGATTTGATTCGGCAACATTAATAGCATTATCGGTTGTGATATTGTTAAACGTTAATGTGGGTTTGGGAGCGGTAGGTGTTGTGGGTGTGGTAGGGGTTGATGTGTTATTTCCATCGTCATCACCGCCGCCACCGCTACCTGCTGCCGCACCAATGCCCAATAAAGCAACCGCACCCAAACCAATTTTAACCCCCACAGGAATCCCCGCCCCAATGACCGCACTTTGAGAACCCATGGTGCTGGCAGCTGTATGAGAAACACCAGATTCAATCACGCCACTGCTACCCGATACCATATAGCCAGTTCCCGAAGATACTGGTGAACCCAATGCAAAACTGGCATCCATTTGTAACAAAGAAAACGCATCAGTAATAGGTTGCCATGTTTGAAATTGCTCCAAAACAATCAAAGGTTGCGAGCCATCGCCAAATACCCATAAATCCTTTCCCACCACTTGTGTGCGAGAATCGATGATGAGTACACCATTTTCGTTTAAAAGTTGGAATTTATCATTTGCTTGTGTTGCTAATCTCAAAGTTTTGCCAGATTGCAATGAAAATTCTTGCGAAACACCATTGCGAATCAGGCGTAAAGTGGTTGCTGCCATATTTTAAAATCCTTCAATTTAAATTTAAATATATAAATGAAAAAAGTCTCATTATCTATTATATAGAAATTTAAAAAAGGCTGCCTGAAAAAATACAAGCAGCCTGCTGATTTTAAACTAAATTACTACATAATTTTTTGACTGGGTAATACGGCGATTAATTCATTGCCAATCAATTCGGGAACATCCGATTGCTGCGCCCATAAAATCAGTAATGCCAACATTTTGGCAGTTTCTAATGAAATTTCGTCAATTGGTAAGTGCATGAGTGCATGGATAATAAATTCACGTTGCGCCATATTTAACGCGCCTGAAGTGGACATAAAATGTAAAAATCCCATGATTTCTGCGCCCAAAGCATCGGCTTCTTCAGGGTGATACACGCGCAAATGGTTGTGATGATTGGAGTCGTGCAGCCAGATGGCTTCTTGATTATCTTCTAATAATTTAATAAACATCAATGTTTTGCCAATTTCATCTTCGGCAAATCCAGCGTCTTCCAGCATCATGCCCAAATCCATACCAGCAGGACAGGCGTGTATATCTGAAAAATGCTCAATTAAAAAAGCAACAATGTGTATCATGTGGCAAACTCGTTTGAGTATTTTAAAAATAATCCATTATTTTAACCCAAATTATCTATTTATAGCGAAGTGCTTATTAATATAGCTAACTTACTTTTAAATTGCTACAGCGTTGGCTCGCCTTGCTGTACGACTTGTACGATCTGCGGCTCGCTGCCTTGTAGCGATTTAAAATTAAGTCAGCTATCATCGTATTTCAGGCTGCCTGAAAAACAAAAAAGCGTTAAAATAACCCATCTTTCATTCATCAACCAAAATGGAAATCGCCATGCCGAAATTCCTCAACAAAATGACCGCATGGCTGATAGACAAAAGTCTATCGGCATTTGTTTCATTTATCACAGGTGTACGCCCCAAATTTGAAGGCGATTTGGCGTTTACACCGCAAAAAAAAGTTTATTTTGCCAATCATGCCAGCCATGGTGATTTTGTGCTGGTGTGGATTTCATTGCCCAGCGCGTGGCGTAAAGTGGTGCGACCTGTTGCAGGTGCTGATTACTGGTTAAAAGGAAATATTCGTCGCTTTATTATTCAAAATGTATTCAATGCCTTACTGATTATGCGCAATAGTGATAATCCGCAAGCCATTACTGCACAAATGACAGAAGCCTTACAAAACGGCTCATCACTCATTATCTTTCCCGAAGGCACGCGTAATACTGACGACAAAACCATTTTATTACCATTTAAAACAGGAATTTATCATTTAGCACGTGAAAATCCAGATGTGCAATTTGTGCCAATTTGGATTGATAATATCAACCGTGTTTTACCCAAAGGAAAATTGGTACCCGTCCCCATTATTTGCGATGTGTTTATTGGCAATGAAATGCAACTTCAACCTAATGAAACCAAAGAAGAATTTTTACAACGCGCCCGCGATGCCATGCTGGCACTTGCCCCTGAAAACAAACGTTTAGCAGCTCAACAAGGAAATCATCATGCAACCCCTACTGTATAAACCGTTACCCATTGATGTAGGTTATATTTTCTTTGGTTTGCTGATTGTGTTGAGTACAGCACATCTGATTGGAAATTGGCTGAAAAATCGCCATCCTCACAGCGAATCAGTCAATAATTTGAATGCGCGGATTCGCTCATGGTGGGCGATGGTAATTTTGCTGTTGTGTGCGTTTTGGTTGGACAGAATTGGCACCATTATTTTATTTTTTGGCGTATCGTTTGCGGCGTTGCGTGAATTTATGACCTTGATTTATCAGCGACGCGGCGACCATAACGCGGTGGCAGCCTGTTTTTATTTTTTATTGCCCGTCCAATATTATTTTGTATTGACTGATTGGTATGGCATGTTTAGCGTGTTTATTCCTGTGTATGCGTTTTTAATGCTGCCCATTTTGACAGGCTTTAGCGGCGATACCGAGCAAATTTTTGAACGAACTGCCAAGATTCAATGGGGTGCAATGGTAACCATTTTCTGCTTATCACATGTGCCAATGTTGATGAACTTGAAAATTGAAGGCTATGAAGACCGCAATATTTTATTATTGACGTTTTTTGTGTTGGTGGTGCAGATGTCTGATGTGTTTCAGTTTATTTGGGGTAAATTGTGGGGTAAACGCAAAATCATGCCTGCCTTATCACCCAATAAAACGGTGGTGGGAACGGTGGGTGGCATTGCATCTGCGACGGCGTTGGCAACCAGTTTATATTGGCTAACACCGTTTACCATGTTTCAGGCAGGCTTGATTGGTTTTATGATTTGCACGATGGGATTTTTGGGCGGATTGGTGATGTCGGGCATTAAGCGCAGTTATGGCGTGAAAGATTGGGGGCGTATGATTGATGGACATGGTGGCATGTTAGACCGTGTGGACAGCTTGTGTTTTGCTGCGCCAATTTTCTTTCATATTGTGCGCTATTATTGGGTGGCTTAATTTTTAGGAGCGTCTGATGTTAACCGAGAAACAGAGACAACATATTCACGACCTTGCCGTTGCCGAAATTACCGAAGCCATGGCAGACATTCGCAGTAAAACGGGAGAAGAGCAGATTTATGCTTTTGCATTGGGATTGGTGGAATATCCATGCGGCTTTTTCTGTGCTGCCAACACCGTAGAAGCACTTGCCCAATCTTTAGAACATGATGACGATGAAGATACTGAAGACGCATTATGGTTCTGGTATCCCAGTGAGTGGTTGTACGATGGCAATTTCAGCGATAATCGCGTTCATCAAGCCATCAGCATTATTGGCGACCACATTGACGATGATGACCAAATACGCTACACCGAATTACGCCATGATTACCAAAATTGCCTGATTGCAGCACTCAAAACATGCGACCAACGCGGCGTATTTGGCGCAGAGCGAGCGCGTGGTGAAATGGTATTGTATTTACATTATGTGGATATTTTTGATGAAGACGTGGACGACCAATCGTCTGCCATGCTCAACCCTCCTGTATTACACAATGCCTTTATCCAACGCTGGGACGAAGACGTTTCAGGCAGCCTGACCGCTACCGTTCGCAAATGGGTAGATGATTTATACGAAGAAGAAACAGAAACCAATTAAACAGAATCACATCATGCAAAACCAACACAATATCATCCACATCAACGCCCCCGTGGGCGTATTAGAAGCCATTTACTTGCCTGCACATGGTCAAGAACGTGGTGTTGCCGTCATCAACCACCCCAACCCCACTCAAGGCGGCACCTTTACCAACAAAGTCATCCAAACCGCCGCCAAAGCCTTGGTACAAATGGGATTCCATTGCTACTTGCCCAATTTGCGTGGCACAGGCAACAGCGCAGGCACCCACGATTACGGACGCGGCGAAACCGAAGACTGCGTTGCCGTGATTGACTTTGCCAGAGCGCGACATCCTGCTGCCAAACAATTTGTCCTGTCAGGATTCTCATTTGGTGGCTACGTTGCCACCTTTGCCGCGCATCAACGCGAACCTGATTTACTATTGCTGATTGGTGCGGCAGTAGGGCATTACACCCACACGCCTGCGCCCCACGTTCCCAACCCCAACCAAACCCTCATTATTCACGGCGCAGACGATGAAGTGGTGGAGCTTGCTAAACCGCTCAAATGGGCAGCCGAACAACATTTACCCGTGATTGTCTTGCCAGACAGCTCCCACTTTTTCCATGGCAGATTGATTCAACTGCGCGATACCATCAACCGCTTTGTGCCACCCGCATTGGGCATTTAAATTCAGATGGTAGCCCTTTGATGCGGAACGCGGCGTCTTGCTCCCCACGCTTTAGGGGAGTGGCACGGAACGGTGTGTTTTTCATCGTGTCAAATGTAGCGTGGGCTTTGCCTACGATGTGCGACCGTTCTACGGAGAACGCACCATTCCGCGCCACTCCCCTAAAGCGTGGGTGCGGCGGCAAGACGCCGCGTTCTCGTCAATTACAGGCTGCCTGAAAATAAAAAATCTCATAAATTTCAACACCACTTTTATCGCCACACAAACTCCTGTAAAATGCGATACATTCCGCCCTCATCAAGCATAATTAAAATAAGGACGTTTAGATGAATCTCACACTACTCACCATTATTGCAGCATTGCTGACGGTGTTGGTAGCCGTCTTTGCCTACAATATGATTCAGGAAAGTCGCTATCGCAACAAAATTCGCAGCCAATTTGGGCATTCCGACCAAGACGCGCTGATGGGCAGTCAAACCCAATCGGTTCGTGATGGTCGTCCTTTGACGCATGAAAAAGTGAGTGATAATGCCGCTCCTGCCATGCTCAAACCCAGCTTGGTTGGTAAACCAAACCATTCTGCAACTGAAGATGATGATATTGACCTCAGTCATTTGTTAGATGATTATGATGACAACGCTTCAGCATCACCATCTCAATCCAATCCAACTTATTCCAGCGTTGGGTTGGAAGTGCCAGAGCATGGATTGAAGAATAATGTAAAAGCAACCAATGACTTACCTGCGCCTTCATCAGGTAGTTTTATGAGTGGTTTACGCGCAACATTCAGTAAAATGCTCAGCAGCATCAATGATGATGACACGCAGCCTGAAAAACCAGTGGCAAAAGTAACGCAACCCATTGAAGCAGAATCTGAAGAAATGGAAGTGTATGACGAAGCACAATTGCCAGAACCCAGCAAATTATTGATGGATTTTGATGAATTAAAACGCAGTCGTTTGTCATGGTTTGATTCACGCATTGATTATCTGACTTATGTGGCATTGCATGATGCACAAGAGTTGCCTGCGATTCCACGCTTGTCCAATCGCTATCGTGTGCAAATTATTGGTTGCACGATGGATGGTTCTTTCCAAGTGGCAGAGCCTGTTCCAGGGGTGTTGTACAAAGCGTTTGTGATTGGTATGCAGGCGATTAACCGCAACGGTTTGGTGAGCGAGCGTGAATTAAGTTTATTCGGACAACAGGTTGAACATTTTGCTGAAAATATGGACGGCGATGCGTGGTTGGAAGACACCAAGCAATTTTTAAGTGTTGCCAAACCGATTGATGAATTGTGTGCGCGTGTTGACCAGATTATTGCGATTCATTTGGTATCGCGTGTCAGCATTTTGGGTAGTGAATTGCGTAATAGTTTGGAAAAATTAGGTTTCCAATTGATGCAAGATGGCACGTTTGGCTATTTGGATAATAAAGGCGAAGTGAAATTCAATGCAGTAACGTTAGACGGTAGCCAATTTACGCCACAATTGTTGGCAAGCCAACCTTATAAAGGCTTTAGTATGTTGTTTGACATCACGCATGTGCCATATGGCGAACAGCATTTTGAAGAATTTGTTAATTTGGCAGTCGCATTATCACAAGCCATGCATTTGGAATTGGTGGATGACCAAATTCAACAAGTATCGACTGATTGGCTGAAAAATATTCGCACCTTTGTGTTGGAAAAACAATTAGAAATGATTGATGCACATATCCCACCAGGTAGTGAATTAGCGCAACGTGTATTCTCTTAATTAAAAAAATCAGGCTGCCTGAAATCTCGATGGATGTTCAGGCAGCCTGAAATATTTGCAAAATTCGTTTGTTGAAACTTTTGCAAAACCCTTTCGTAGGAGTGGATATGAAATCCGTCCCTACGTTCAAGAATGCGAGTTTTGCAAAGGTTTCTTGTTGATATAGCTAATTCAATTTTAAATCGCTACAGCGTTGGCTCGCCTTGCTGTACTACTTGTACTATCTGCGGCTCGCCGCCTTGTAGCGATTTATTGTGAATCAGCTATATTTTCCCTAATTTTGTAACTGTTTAAAAACTGCAAAGATTTCAATATGAATTTGAAACGAGCATAAAATAAGCGTCAAATGCCTACCCACATTTGACGCTTATTTTTATTTCAAATCATTAAAATACCAAGCTAAACACCCAGTACAAACCTGCTGATAAACAAATCGTTGCAGGCAAAGTGGTTACCCATGCCAATAAGACACTCAACAACGTTTTCTTTTGCAAACCCGATTTGTTTGCCAACATCGTGCCTGCCACACCTGACGACAAAACATGCGTTGTGGAAACAGGTAAACCAAACAAATCCGCCGCGCCAATCGTGGTCATGGTTACCAATTCAGCCGAAGCACCTTGCGCGTAAGTCAAATGATTTTTACCGATTTTTTCGCCTACGGTAATCACAATTCGTTTCCAACCAACCATTGTACCCAAGCCCAACGCCAACGCCACCACCACTTTCACCCATACAGGAATAAATTGCGTATAGCGTTCCAAACCTTTGCGATAATCCTTCAATGCACCCAACATTTGCGGCTGTTTCGCCATATCGGCTGATTTTTCCAAGCGTTTGATGGATTCTGAAGCCACATACATTTGGTTACGCAATGCGCTCGCTTGTTGATTATCTACTATTTTATTTTGCTTTTCTTGCAATAATTTGCTTTCAATATCTTTGGCTTGCATTGCCAAAGCAGGTAAGACTTGCGCGTTTAATTCTTTGGTACGCACATATTCCGTCAAAATCTTTTCGGCTTCAGGCAGTGTGCCATTAAATGATTGATTTTGTTGTGCCAAAACTTGAATCGTTGCTTGTGAAGCGGTGGCAAAACGCGCCACATCTTTTTCTGAAATAGAGTGGTTAATCCCATAAGCCACAGGCAACACCCCTACCAAAATCAACATAATCAAGCCCATGCCTTTTTGACCATCATTTGAACCGTGTGCAAACGATACCCCTGTACATGTCATAATCAATAAACCGCGAATCCATTTCGGTGGCGGACGATTGCCTTCGGGTGCTTGGAACAATTCTGGACGATGACGCAAAACACGTCTCATCAACAATAACAGCAACGCTGCAAAACCAAAACCAACCAATGGCGATACCAATAAAGCCGTTCCCATTTTGGTCACTTGCGCCCAGTCCACGCCCGTAATGGCAGGGCGACCATGCACCAACGCATTGGCAATACCCACCCCAATAATAGAACCCACCAATGTGTGTGAAGACGAAGCAGGCAAACCAAAATACCATGTACCCACATTCCACAACACAGCAGCCGTCAGCATGGCAAAGACCATCGCAAAGCCCGTATCGCTGCCCACATTCAAAATCAATTCCACAGGCAGCAGCGCGATAATCCCAAACGCCACCATGCCACTAGAAAACAGCACACCAAAAAAGTTGAACATACCAGCCCACACCACCGCCACAGAAGGCGGCATAGAATGGGTGTAAATCACCGTTGCCACCGCGTTGGCGGTATCGTGGAAACCGTTTACAAATTCAAAACACAATGCCACCATTAACGCCAAAACCAGCAAAGCGAGTGTAGCCGTACCCACACCACCAAACTGATTGATATCGCTGCCTAATTGGGCAAACATATAAACCAAGCCGCCGATTAATGCAGCAAAAAAAATCGCAATGGAAAGCTTACCGCGCTTTTGACTCATGGCGGAATGAACGGCTTGATTGCCGTTAGATTGAGAGGACGTCATAAATGATTAAACTCTTGAAAATAAAGTTAAGAAAAAGACTTTATTTGCAGTAATGGACTGTGATGCTGCAAATGTCGCGGCGATTATAGCAAGCTTTGGTTAGGTTTGGATTAAGATTTGTTAAACTAAATGAAATTATTCATCTAATAAATTGTTTAAATTGAATAAGTTTCAATAAATTGGAGAAATTTAAAAATTAAATGTGAAATTTTAAGTTCATTGGTGCGATAAATAAGTACATTTTTGCGTGAATATTTGAAACGAAAAACCGTTCAGGCAGCCTGAACGGTTTGGGGTGGTTAAAAACAGTTTCCCTATTTTGACGGGAACGCGGCGTCTTGCCGCCGCACCCACGCTTTTAGGTGAGTGGCACGGAACGGCGCGTTCTCCGTAGGGGCTATTAACTGCTAGGATTACAACACAGTAACGGCTGCATACACCGCCAATACAGCAATTAAGCTGTCAATACGGTCAAATACACCACCGTGTCCTGATAATAATTGGCTGCTGTCTTTGATGCCTGCCGCACGTTTCAGCCAACTTTCCAATAAATCGCCCCCAATACTCACCGCAACGAGTAGAGTAGAGACCATCATTGTCCCAAACCAACTCATTTCAAATCCCAACCAACCCCATTCACGCGCCCAGCACATATAAATTAAAGTAATCAACCAGCCACCAATCGCCCCTTCCCAACTTTTTTTGGGGCTAATGACAGGAGCAAGTTTATGTTTACCCCATGCTCGTCCCACAAAATACGCACCGCTATCGGCAATCCATACCAACACCATAATCGATAATAATGGCGCAATAGATTCATTTTCTGGGCGCAATACCATCATGGCAAACCAAAAGGGAAGCATCAACATCCAACCTGCTGCCATTGCCCAAATCCCTGTGAGTGTCCATTTTTTGTGTAACCACATGGGCATCATCACCAGCCAAAATGCCAAAACCATCCACCATACAAAAGTGGGTAATTGCCAATTCCCAGCCAACGCCATCAATAGAAAAAAGCCTGTCCCTATTAAATAATGTTTTTGCGTTGCGCCAGACCAATTGGTCATGCGACCAAATTCCCATAAAGCCAACATGGTGATGACGCCACAAAACAGCCCCCACACCGCCGTATTTGCCCACCATAACATCATTAACATCAACGGCAACAACCACAAAGCCGTTAGAATTCGCTGTTTCAGCATTTTTATACCACCTTGTCTCTAAAAGTAAACAGTTTTTGTAAAGATAATGTAGGGTTACGCAATTTTCAGGCTGCCTGAAAAAAAGTTCCCCTATAATCAAGTTTCCATTATTTTACAGGAAAGGACGTTTATATAGATGAAATTTTTGGTGAAAATTATGCTGCTTATTTATATGTGTATGCAG
>JBHARQ010000020.1:0-3747 GCA_041831015.1 Simonsiella sp.
GTTTTAATGCGCCTTTTTTTAATAATTTAAATGATTGTTTATAAAAACCTTGTTCAAAAAAGTTCATTGCTTTTAGGTATTCTGATGAAATATTGGGTTCTGAATGTATCACAATGTCTCCTTATATGAAGCGTAGATTGGGTGTAAACCCACCTTTTTCAATATAATCAATCAAATGGTGGGTTTACACCCACCCTACGGAGAACGAATTTATCCGTGCCACCAAACCAAAAGCGTGGTGCGCGGCAAGACGCGCGTTCCGCAATCAATCAGAATCACATTTCTTGGCAATCAACATCAATGTGCCAGCGTAGGTTGCCATCGCGGTAGGTTTGCAGCACTTGTTGCCACAGGCTGAGGGCGCGATGTAGGGCGGTTCTGTCTGGGCTTTCAATGAAGATTTGGGCGCGTTCACGTTCCGCCAGCCGCGCCATGAGCATGGGAACGGCACCCATTTGCCACACGCTTTCAGGCAGCAGGGGGGCGATGACGTCTCGGATGTCGTTTAAAAATGATACGGCATCGCTCATTTTGGGCGCATCGGCACGCACGGCAGCCTGAAAGCCAAATGGGGGTAAGGCTAATTCTTCACGTTGTGCCAATTCTTGGGCGGCGAATTGGGGGTAGTTTTGGGCTTTGACGGCGGTGAAAATGGGGTGTTCGGGCAGTTGGGTTTGGATATACACGCGCCCTGTGTGTTCGGCGCGTCCTGCGCGTCCTGCCACTTGCATGAGTTCGGCAAACAGGCGTTCGGGAGCGCGAAAGTCGCTGCTAAACAGTGAGCCATCGGCATTTAAGACGATGACTAAATTGAGCCGTGCAAAATCATGTCCTTTCGCCAACATTTGTGTACCGACAAGGATGTCAATTTGGTGGTCGGCAATTTGGGCGTAGATGTCGTCCCAATCAGTTTTGCGGCTGGTGCTGTCTCTGTCCACGCGAACAATGCGGGCTTGTGGTAGGGCGGATTTGAGGGTTTCTTCAATGCGTTGTGTGCCAAAGCCTAGGGCGGTTAGGTCTTGGTTGCCGCATTCACTGCAAAAATGGGGGACAGGCTGCCTGAAATCGCAATGGTGGCAACGTAGTTGTTGGGCGCGTTGATGCAGCACCATTTTGGCAGAGCAATTCGGACAACCAAAGGTATGCCCGCAATCGCCGCAAAACAGGGCAGGTGCAAATCCTCGCCGATTCAGATACACCAGCGATAAGCCGCCTTTGCGATGGTTTTCTTGTAATAATGCTAGGGCTTGCGGTGAAAAGCCGTTGTCTAAATGCAGGCGGCGGACGTCTATCAAATGGATTTCAGGCAGCCGTGCCGCCAAATTGGCGCGATGCGATAGGGTGAGCAATGGATACGCGCCTGTTTGCGCCTTGTGCCATGTTTCCAAGCTGGGTGTGGCACTACCTAACACAATCGGGCAATGTAATTGTCGGGCGCGCCAAATTGCCAAATCTCGTGCGTGATAGCGCAACTCATTGTCTTGTTTGAAAGATGTATCGTGTTCTTCATCTACAACAATCAAGCCCAAATCGTGCATTGGTGTAAACACCGCCAATCGTGTTCCAATAATCAATTTGGCTTGTCCCAACATGGCGCGTAAATAATCTCGTCCACGCGCACCTGCGGCGGTTTGGCTGTGTAATACGGCGGTGGGCATATCGGGAAAACGTTGTGCCACGCGGTGTAATAATTGCGGCGTTAAATTGATTTCAGGCAGCAGGAACAAAACTTGTTTGCCAGACGATAAGACGGTTGCCATGATGTCAAAATACACTTCCGTTTTGCCGCTGCCTGTGATGCCGTGCAATAAAAACGGTTTGTATGCCCCTAAATGGGATTTGACCGCCGCAGCCGCAGCCGTTTGCTCCGCATTCAAATGATGCGGTGATGGCGGAATGGGCGGCGTGGCAGTGGTGCTGGTGTCCAGCCAACCGAGTTGTTCATATTCATGAATCAAATCAGATGCTTTGGGATGAATTTTTTTCAATGTCGCCACATTCACATTGCCCGACTTCAAGGCTTGCCACAACGCCCATTTTTTTGTGTGCGCTTTGGGTGGTTCGGCTTGCTGCTTGCCCAATGAATTAAGCATGTAGAAAACAGGCGGTTGTGGCAAGCTCACCGCCTTTTGCTCTTTAAGTAGTGATGGCAAGGCGGTAAACACCGTCTGTCCAATCGGATAATGATAATATCGCGCCGTGAAATCAATTAATTCACGCCACGTTTCAGGCAATTTGATGTCATCAATCACTTGAATAATGGGCAAAATTTTATCCAACGCAATATCAGGTTGCACATTCGCTGCCCACACCAAGCCCACTTGCAATTTGCCGCGCAGTTTCACCAACACACGACTGCCCAACGCAATCTCATCATCATACGAATAAGTCAGTAACGGCAACGGCGTATTCAACGCAATGTGATAATAAATCATAAAAACCCTATCCCCATCAGAATTCATCTGGATTATATCAAATTCAATTTTCAGGCAGCCTGAAAGCCCCATTTTGCGTTACAATCGCCTTTTTGCAACCCTGTTTGATTTAGGATAACCATGTCTTTACAACAAATTATTGAAACCGCTTTTGAAAACCGCGCCGATATCACCCCAGCCACCGTTTCTGCTGAAGTGAAAGACGCCGTATTAGAAACCTTGCGCCAATTAGACAACGGCACATTACGCGTTGCCGAACGCGAAAGCGTGGGCAAATGGCGTGTCAATGAATGGGTGAAAAAAGCCGTATTACTCTCATTCCGCATTCAAGACAACGAAGTACAAGACGATGGCGTGAACAAATATTTTGATAAAGTGCCCACCAAATTTGCCGATTGGAACGATGAACAATTCCGCGCTGCGGGTTTCCGTGCCGTACCAGGTGCGGTGGCACGTCATGGTAGTTTTGTTGCCAAAAACGTCGTGTTGATGCCATCTTATGTGAACATCGGCGCATATGTGGACGAAGGCGCGATGGTGGACACTTGGGCGACCGTAGGCTCTTGCGCCCAAATTGGCAAAAACGTTCACTTAAGCGGCGGCGTGGGCATTGGTGGCGTGTTGGAGCCATTGCAAGCCAGCCCAACCATTATTGAAGACAACTGCTTTATCGGCGCACGCAGCGAAATTGTAGAAGGCGTGATTGTGGAAGAAGGCAGCGTCATTTCCATGGGCGTATACATTGGACAATCCACCAAAATTTACGACCGCGAAACAGGCGAAATCCACTACGGTCGCGTGCCAGCAGGTTCGGTGGTGGTGTCAGGCAGCTTGCCAAGCAAAGACGGCAGCCACAGCCTATACTGCGCCGTGATTGTGAAAAAAGTGGACGCACAAACCCGTGCCAAAACCAGCGTCAACGAATTATTGCGCGGCGTATAAATTAAAAAACATCAACCATAAAAAATGGGGTGGACATCATCATATGTCCGCCCTATTTTTCTGATGGCGTTTTAAACCAACATGATTCTGATACCCCCAGAACGCGCGTCTTGCCGCACACCACGCTTTTGGGTGCGTGGCGCGTGTTTCGTCCGCGCTTCGTAGTTGAGTTTGGGCGTTCAGGCAGCCTGAAACTTTTGCAGAACCCATTTTCGTAGGGTGGGTGTTTACACCCACCATTAACCAAATTTGAAATTGATGTGGTGGGTGCAAGCACCCACCCTTGTATCTTCCCACTTGTGTGGATAACAACGTATTATTCACCTATCCAGTTGAGTAGGAAATTGAACCCACCCTGAGTGCCAAGACA
>JBHARQ010000021.1:0-6978 GCA_041831015.1 Simonsiella sp.
AATACGATGATGTAAGGTACGCCTACTTGGCGAGCCAACAAGATGTGTTCGCGAGTTTGTGGCATAGGACCGTCAGCTGCTGAACATACCAAGATTGAGGCGTCCATTTGTGCCGCACCAGTAATCATGTTTTTCACATAGTCCGCGTGAGCTGGGCAGTCAACGTGTGCGTAGTGGCGGTCAGCAGTTTCGTATTCAACGTGTGCGGTGTTAATGGTAATACCGCGCGCTTTTTCTTCTGGTGCTGCGTCAATTTGGTCGTAAGCTTTTGCAGTACCACCGAATTTTTCAGCCAAAATAGTGGTCAAAGCGGCTGTCAAAGTGGTTTTACCATGGTCAACGTGACCGATGGTGCCAACGTTTACGTGCGGTTTGCTACGTTCAAATTTTTCCTTTGCCATGGCAAAATTCCTATAATAAATCTAAAATTAAATGGGAAATTAAATTATGGTGCCCATGGGCGGAATTGAACCGCCGGCCTCTCCCTTACCAAGGGAGTGCTCTACCCCTGAGCTACATGGGCTTATTCATTCTTATAGCTACAATCCAAATATAGATTGTAGCTATATAAATTAAATTTGGAGCGGGTGAAGGGAATCGAACCCTCACCGTAAGCTTGGAAGGCTTCTGCTCTACCATTGAGCTACACCCGCTTGTCTCTGCTCCAAATACGGAATGTGGTGGTGGGAGAAGGATTCGAACCTTCGAAGCTTTCGCAACAGATTTACAGTCTGCCCCCTTTGGCCGCTCGGGAATCCCACCAGAAGAGAAACCGAACTATACAGTCCTTCATTCGTTCGGTCAAGCATATTTTTTGATTTTTTTATTATTCTGTTGTTTTATTATTGATTCTTTTATTTCGCTGCGATGATTTTATGGTATTTATCCATTAATTGCTCGGGCGTCTCGGGGTTTTCTTCGTCAATCAGAATGCAATCCACTGGGCAAACTTGCTGGCATTGTGGCTCATCATAATGCCCTACGCATTGGGTACAGAGATTCGGATTGATTTCGTAAATCTCTTCGCCTTGTGAAATGGCATCGTTTGGGCATTCTGGCTCGCATACATCGCAGTTGATACATTCATCGGTAATAAATAAGGACATGATTTTCTCGTCTATAAAAATTAAAAAGGCGCGAAATTATAGCATATTTTGTTTTTCAGGCTGCCTGAAAACATTTTTTTAACACTTTGAGAATATTTATTATTCGTCATTTACGGGTTGCAATAAAAGTTGCTGGCTTTGCCCCGCTTTTCCCTGCTTCACCACCAGCAACCAATCGGGAATGTCTGGCAACGCACTCGACTCTATATAGAGATAGGCATCAGGCGTGAGTTTATCTTTTAATAAAGGGAATAAAGTTGCCCAATCTTGCCACGCAAATGGCGGATCAAGCAGAATCAAATCAAATACTTGTGATGTTTGCTTGAGAAATTGCAAACCATCTTGTTGGTAAATATGAACGCGGTCTTGAATTTGAAATTGCTTAGCATAGTCGCGCAAATGTTGCACCGCAACACGATGGGTATCGCACATCACCACCTGTTTTGCATGACGCGACGCGCTTTCAAAGCCCAACGCACCACTGCCTGCAAACAAATCCAAGACAGTTTGCGCGGTCAAATCTTGCCCCAGCCAATTAAATAAGCGTTCACGCACACTATCAGGTGTGGGACGCAAACCTTCTGCATCGGGAAATTGAATTTTGCGACCGCGCAATTCGCCTCCAATAATACGGATTTGATTGTTGTGTTTAGGGTTAATTTTATTGGAAATGGATGATTTCATTATTCTAAATCTAAAACTAGGTAAATAATCATTTTATTAATGATAACTTTATTTATTGAAATTTATTTTTAAAATGAAAAGGCTGCGCTTATTTTATGCAGCCTTAATATTTAAAAAATTAATTTAATTTGATTTAGCTGGTCCAGTTGATAAAACAGCAGGTAAATCTGAAATTGGCGGATAAATGATTTGAACTTCAGAATTAGAAACATTATTTTGTATACTAGGTGCTGTAGTAGTTGAATCAGGTGGTAATGTTACTTGTTGTTCAATAGGTTGTTCAATAGGTTGCTGAATAACTGGTGCTGATTCAACCACAGGTGCAGGTTGTTCAATATATGCTTTATAGCCGCTTTGTTCATCAGTAGGCAATGGGGTTGGTGTCGGTTCGGCTGGCGTTTCTTCGGGCTGAGTTTGGGCTACGGGTTGTGGCTGGGGTTGTGTTTCAGGCGCAGCCACAGGCGCTGGCGTTTCCGCAACCGATTCGGCTTGCACTTTTTTCTTTTTCGGCTTGTCATCGTCGCCACATGCGGTCAATGCCAACGCTGCCGCCAGTAAAGTTAAATAGAATTTCACGATTAAATCCTTGTTCAAATTGAAAATTTAAATTGTATCATATTTTCAGGCTGCCTTTGAGTACGCGACAAAAAAATAAAATGCGGTTATTTTTTGGGTTTGCGCTCTGTCGCCGCGCGGGCGACTTACTTTTTAAAAAAGTAAGCCAAATACATTAAACAATAAAAATTTGCGTATCAAAACAACTTTCAGGCTGCCTGAAATGTTTTTTTATATGAAATGTGTTGAGCTTCATATTATTTGGCTTACTTTTTTTAAAAAGTAAGTCGCCCGCGCGGCGACAGAGCGCAACTTTCAACAACTGCTTTTTTAAATTTGTGTCGTGTACTTTCAGGCTGCCTGAAGTTTATTTTGTAAACATTGTTGCAGCAAATCAAATACTTCTACCACACTTGGCATTTGCCCAACACCGCCAATGTTTTTCGCCCACGCAGATGGCTGTACGCCTGTTTTCACGGGGTCGCTGTCGGTGTAAATGCCGACCAATGGCACATTAACCGCATTGGCTAAATGCAGCAAGCCCGTATCCACGCCCACCACCGCTTTCGCATTCGCCAATAAATGTGCGGCTTGCAGCAAGGTTAATTTGGGGCAAACTTGGGCAAATGGCAAGGCTTGGGCAATCTGTTCGGCGCGTTCACGTTCAGCATCGTTACCCCATGGCAACAGCACAGGCAAGCCATCTTGTTGATGAATTTGTTTTAATAAATTCAACCAATTATCCAATAACCATAATTTACTATCGCGGCTGGTAGCGTGCAATACCACATGATATTGTTCGGGCAATTTCAGGCTGCCTGAAACTTCGGGCGAAATGCATACACCAAAATCAGGCGCAGTATTGATTTCATAATCAAATATTTGGGCAAATAATTGACGATTGCGCCACACCGCATCTTCGCCTTTTTTCACGGCAATGGTTTGCTGATAAAAATGGGCGGCGAATGGCTCACGCGCCGAATGTTTGTCTAATCCGACAATCGGTGCATTTGCCATTTTCGCAAAGATGGCTGATTTAATTAAACCTTGACTATCAATAATTTGATTAAACTGATTACTTTGTAAATTATTTTTTAATTGATTAATTTCATGCCAAGTAGATGACTGAAACAGGTGCTTTCGCCAACTGCGCCAACTCATCGTGTGAAC
This sequence comes from Simonsiella sp., assembly GCA_041831015.1. Classification (GTDB taxonomy): domain Bacteria; phylum Pseudomonadota; class Gammaproteobacteria; order Burkholderiales; family Neisseriaceae; genus Simonsiella. Next base: position 3,516 of record JBHARQ010000021.1, read on the forward strand.
ATGTTTCACAAACGGATGCAATTTGGCAATATCAGCAAACGCGGTTTCACATAACCAATGTAATTCTAAATCAGGACGTTGGCGCGACAAATCGGTAATCGCAGGCAGCGTGTGAATCAAATCGCCCATGCTGGATAGGCGAACCAATAAGTATTTATTCATTTTCATTCAATAGATTAATTAACATCATCGGTGGCTGACGCAGGTGCTGTGGGCGCAACCACATCGTCTTTTTTCGGTTCGGCTTTTTTGGCTGGCGTTTCGGGGGGTAATTGCAAAGGCAAAAATAGGCTCAAGGGTCGCTCTTTGGCAATCGCTTTCACTTCGCGGAAAATCGCCCACCAACTGTCAATTTTGGTTTCACGCGCTTTCAACGCCACCCACAAAGTAATGGAAAAGCTGACCCACAAATTCACCGCACCAATCATCAACACAAATATCAACGACTGCAAAAACACCCAAAACGACAACGACCCACTCACCACCGCATAACCCACATTTGCCGATGAAAACGCCACATGACGAATGTCTAATGGCAAACCCGTCGCGTGTCCCACAAAACCCGTCATGCCCAACAACATGCCAAAACACAAATTCCCCATCAATGCGCCATAATGTTTGTGCATATAATCCGCTACTTTGGCGCGCGCACTTTCAGGCAGCATGAGTTTTAAAACAGGATGATGCCGTAACCGCATCCGCAAATTCAAATAATCACATCGGTTGTCAAAAAAGCCCGAAATAATCCCCGAACAAAACAGCCACACCCCCGCAATCGCCGCATACAATAAAGTCGGTTTCAATGGGTCAATCGCTTTTAATTGATATTGAACTTGTGCCTTGTTCAACATCGGGAAATCGCTGAACCACAAAAAGCAGCCTGCAATAATGCTCGCCAACGACACCGCCACAAACACATTACCAAACACCGCCGCCGTCTGCGAACGCACCACATCCACCAGCAAATTGGCTAATTTTTTATTAACCGCAATCCCTTTATCGTTTAATTCAACGGCTTCCGCAAAACGCGAAGCGGTCATCGCAGGCTGCTTGGTTGCCACCGAAAAGCCCAACATATAAATCAAACCAAAGCCCAAACCATAATTCAGACCTTCGACAATCCCCAGCCAAAATTGATTGCTAATCACCGTCCCCAAATAAATTTTAAACCACGACATCAGCGCAATCAGCACCCCACCACCAGCCGCCGACAGCAGCAAACTGCGGTATTCTTTCTTATTACGCGTAATATAATGCTCGCCGCGATTACTGGTATTTTGCGTAATGCTGCGCGAGAGCATTTTCACACTGCGTTTCCACAACCATGACACGCTATGCTGTTCGGCGGCGGCGTGTGCCAATGTATTGGCAAGTCGCAGCATTTGATTGGGCTCAATTTCATTGGGCGAAAACACGTCCATCAACAACGTCATTCGGGTTAATGTCTGGTCTAGTCGTTCCAATAAATGCGCCACGCCCATAGATGAACCTGCCCCTGCACCCGTGCCTTTTTTGCGTAATGTTTCCACTTGCTGGCGGCATTGATTCAGCATCACATACAAATGGCGGTCATCAAATTCCGTCTGATTCACTCGCGCATCCAGCCAATGCGACACTTCGCGCTGCATCGCTACAAACGGGCTATCACGGTCAAGTAATTTCTTATCCAACCGAATCAAATCAGGTTCCAACGCCTCTGCCGCCACCCAAATGGACAACATTTCCACCGCATGCAAGCCTTCGCGCCGCAAATAACGTTGCACCGTGTCGCGGTCGTGAGCCGATGTGTGTCGGCGCAATAAATGCATCAAGCTCAACCATTGCTGCGCGGGGACAGCTTCCAGCCATTCGCCATCGTGTTCATTAGAAAAAAGCTGGCTGAACACATCGCGCAAATCCGCCGCGTCTTTATAAGATGGATTGAATTTTTCATACCAACGCGCCATCAATTCGCTGCTGAATCCATCACGCGAAAAAATCCCTGCGCTGATAAACAAAGGATACAACCGCACCCCACACAACCAGCGCACCAACAAAGTCGCCACTTTTTGACACAATTCAGGCTGCTGCTCTAATAATTGATGCAGCTGCTGCATTTGTTCGGCGGCGCGTTTGGGTTTGGCGGCGCGTAAATAGCTGGCTAAATCTTTAAGCAGATGATAAGCGTCTTGTTCGTGTACACGTTGCTGAACAATATCGGGTAATTTATTGGCTTGGAAAAACATAAGGTCGCATTCCGAAGATTTTTATCATTTGGGGCATTATAGCATTGCCGCTCATTCATAAAACATTTTCAGGCTGCCTGAAAGCGAATTACCCACTATTTCATTATTTTAAATAATATTTTTAATTCAATTAATTAAATTATTTATCCACCGATAATCCACCTTTTATTCACAACTTATCCACAAAGTTATACGCCTACCCATTTTAACCAACCCATGACTCATACCGCAAAAAAAGTTTGACAAAACAAACGAATATTGCCATAATTTCGCGTTTTCCCCGTTCCGCGTTGTGCGGAACCTTTTTTAATCCCCAATTCTCATGGAGTTGAGTATGTACGCGGTCGTAAAAACTGGCGGTAAACAATACAAAGTTACCGTTGGCGAAAAATTGAAAGTAGAACAGATACCTGCCGAACTCGACAGCCAAATCGAACTGACTGAAGTTCTGATGATTGCTGACGGCGACAATGTAAAAGTAGGTGCGCCTACTGTTGCAGGTGCAAAAGTAGTAGCAAAAGTAGTTGCTCATGGTCGTGGCGAAAAAGTACGCATTTTCAAAATGCGTCGTCGCAAACACTACCAAAAACGTCAAGGTCATCGCCAAAATTTCACCCAAATTGAAATTGTGTCTATTGGCTAATCCCAATCATTCAGGAGTATAAATCATGGCAAGTAAAAAAGCTGGCGGTAGCACCCGCAACGGTCGCGATTCAGAAGCCAAACGTTTGGGCGTGAAAGCCTATGGCAATGAATTGATTCCAGCAGGTTCAATCATCGTTCGTCAACGTGGTACCAAATTCCACGCTGGTAACAACGTAGGTATGGGTAAAGACCATACTTTGTTCGCTAAAGTAGATGGTTATGTAGAATTCTCTACCAAAGGCGCATTGAACCGCAAAACCGTAAGCATTCGTCCTTACACTGGCAATGAAAACTAATTTGGTTTTCTTGTAAAATCAGAGCCTGTTGATGTTTTTGGAACATCAACAGGCTTTTTTTTTTGGATTTCAGGCAGCCTGAATTGCCGTTCGCTAGGACTTTTCAGACTGCCTGTTCATTTTTGATTGGCTTTTAATAATTGAATAATTTCTTTCAATGCCATGATTTCTTGGTCTTTTTGCGCCAACATTTCTTGTTGATGCGTGATTTGTAATTCTAATTTTTCAATTTCATGTTGATTTGATTGTTGATAATAATTTCCACATTTTTCAGCGTTCTCAAAATTCTCATTCACA